>JBDTNA010000207.1:0-6076 GCA_039933985.1 Gemmatimonadales bacterium
GCCGAACTCGCGGAACGCATAGCCGGCGACAAACTGGTCGCTGTTCGGTCCAGCTAGAAACTTTCCCGCAATCGCCGGATACCCTAGCGACATGACGCACACCGCGTAAACCAGTGCCGCGATCCATCCCTCTCGCCGCGGACCGCGTTCCGCCAGCATCTCTCTGGTGACCGGAGTAATCGGAGGTGGGACTAGCCTCGCCTCCGTTTCAGTCGGCGGCGATTCCTCCAGCAGGAGACCCGAATCGTTGTTTCCTGCGTCTTGTTCCATTCCGTTCTTCATTCAGACTCGAGGGGCGCGTTTTCCCGCTGCCAGATAGAAAAGACCGGGCAGCAGCTCGGTGACGGTCAGCCATAGGCGCGATGCAATTGCTACCGCGAGAGCATCTGCCTGGCCCGTGAGGCCAAGCCTCACCATCCCGGTCACCATTGCGCTCTCACGCACCACGGCGCCGCCGGGAGCGAAGAGAGCGAGAAATCCGATAATGTAGGACGCCGCATAAACTGCGATGTACGAAGATGTTGCGCCAGAAGAACTTCCGAGAACTCCCTTCACGAACAACTGGAAGGCGATTCCGTACGCAACCCATGAAATCACCGCACTTCCGACTGCGAGCCACACGCTCCTGGCGGACATTCGCGGAAGCACAATCTCCTTTCCCGTCAGCGAGCTGACCGCGCGGCCGAGCATTGGGAGTACCGACGGCGCGGCGATGAGCCCGACGACGATCAGAGCTGCAGCCGCGATTGCAACGACCGGCCGATCGAGCGTTCCAGCTCCAGCGACAAGGGCCACACCGATTCCCGCTGCAATCGTGACGAGCTGAGTCAACACCGAGGAGCCCGCGGCCACGACCGGCGAGACCTGCCGGTTTTTTGCCATTACTGTCATCGCCGCGATCGACCACACTTTCCCGGGTACGTACTTCCCGAGATTGGAGACGAACCAGATTCGCGCGGCATCTCCTGGCGGAAGCGTTTCACCTGACGCCTCGATTATTCGCCGCCATGTTTCTATCAGGAGCCAATAGGTCAGAAAAACAATAACGGTCGCCAGCGCGATCCACGACCATTGAGGGCGCAAGGTGGCGAGTCGCTCACCTGCATTCACCCATTGCCCGCGTAACGCATGTACCGCAAACCAGACGATGGCCGCGGCAAACAACCACTGCGCCGCGACGAAGATGCTACGTCGGGCGTTCGGCAAGCACTTGTCGGTAGATACTGGCGTATCGGCTCGCTGAGGACTCTGGCGCGAAGGCCGAAAGAGAGAAGAGGCGCCCTGCCCTACCGAGGTTCGCCGCGTGTTCCGGCGACGCAAGCACGTTGTCGAGCGCGGCCGCAAGCTCGGCCGTGTCGCCCGGCGTAACGAGAACTCCAGTTGTGCCGTGCTGAATCACGTCGGTCAACCCGCCGGATCTGAACGCGATCACCGGAGTTTCGCACAGCAGCGCTTCGGCAGCGACGAGTCCGAGCCCTTCATCTGTCGACGGAACGACCACCGCAGTCGCCGATTGATAGAGCCGCACGAGCTGTTGCTGCTTGAGCTGGCCATGCCATGCGACGCGATCGCTTATGCCGAGCTGCGACGCGAGCAGCTTGAACTCGGGTCCAAGTGTGCCCTCGCCGACTACGTCGAGCATTGCCGGCCTGCTCATCGCGGCGAACGCCCGAAGCAGATGATCGAGTCCTTTCTGTCTGTTCAAGCGTCCGGCAAAGAGAAATCGATTCGGCTCGCGCGATCCGCCTGGCTCGAATCTCTCAGTCGCGACAGGCATCGGGGCGATTTCAGGACGCGGCACCGACATGAGGTTAGCGACTTCGCTCGCAAGCCACGTCGACACCGTGGTAACCCGGCTCGAGCTGTTCAGCACTCGCCTGAACAATGAGCGGCTCATGCCAATCTTCTTGGCGATGCGCACATCGGTGCCGTGAAGCGTCGTCACAAGCGGCCGATGTGAAAGACTAGAGAGCCAGGTGCCTACCACGCCGCTCGGAAACCACCAATGCGCGTGAATCAAATCGGGTTCGAAGCTTCGCCTGGCGCCAACCGATCTTACGAAATCCGATCCGAAATATCCGACGAGTGCAAGGCGAGCGCTCCACGACGTCGCGACATCCTGCGCCATGTTGCCTGTATACGCGAGCTTCTCGTATCGGCGCGGCGCATAGCGAAACCGCTCGACGGTGATTCCGTCGATCTCGTCCTCCTCGGGAAGTCCTGCCGCGGCGGGCGCGACAACATGAACGCGAACGTTTTCGTTTCGAAGCGCGATCGCGAGCCGCAGCAGAAAGGATCCTGGAGCGTCACCGGAGAATCGCGGGAACGAATGCGTCAGGAAAAGGACTTTCACCGGTTCAGCGCCCGAGGGGCGCGTCGCGTCGATGAGCGAGCTCCTCTATCCGCGACCGCAGCTCACGCGTCTCGGCGCGCTGAGCCGCAACGAGCTCGCCGATGAATCCCGTGGAAAAGAAAACACTTCCGAGGATGAGGCATGTCTGGATGACGGTCCACACCGCGCGCGTTCCATGTCCTGACACCAGCAGCCAGATAAGCGCAGCGACGCCGGCAACGACTCCAAGCACGAAGAGCGCAGCGCCGAGCATGCCGAACAGCAATAGAGGCTTCTTGGCGAAGCGCAGCTCGAACCAGACGGCGATCATGTCGATCACGCCGACGGGAATGCGACCTATTCCGAACTTCGACTTCCCGGCGTTGCGCGGATAAAGCGGCACCGGAACTTCCGAAACGGTAAAGCCCTGTGCTACAGCCATGACGATCATGTACCGATGCCAGTCGGGACGGGCAGGCAGAGATTCCATCACCTCTCTTCGATATGCTTTCACCGAATTGAGATCGCGCACTGGAACCTTGAACAGAGAACGGCTCAGGCGATTGTATATCCCGGAAACGAAAGCTTTTTCGTATTCGCCCTGTTTGTAACCGGTGACCATGTCGGTTTCACCCGCGAGAATCGGCGCAACGAGGCGCGGAATGTCTTCGGGCCTGTACTGAAGATCAGCGGGATAAAACACGAGCACTGCGCCGTTCGAATTCAAATATCCGGTGCGAAGCGACTCGGCGATTCCGCGTCGCGCTCGATGCTGAACTGCCCTCAGGAATGAATACTGACGAGCGAGGCTTTCGAGAACGCTCCACGTGTCGTCTGTTGATCCGTCGTCGATCACGATCACTTCGTATCGCCCGGGCGCTGACGAGAATGCAGCTGCGGCCTGCTCCATGAAAAGCGGAAGGTTCTCCGCCTCGTCTTTCGCCGGCACGAGAACACTGACAACGGGCCGCTGCCCTCCCGCATTCCTCGACTGGAGATCGTCGGCGAGGGAGACCCGCGCGATATTCTTTTCCGTCTGGGCCGCTTCCGCTGGCGCCGAGGTCATATGCGCTTGCGCATTCTCGCAGAGAGTACGCCGAGCTGATCGCGATACTTTGCAACCGTGCGCCTCGCAATCTGAACGCCGCTCTCGCGAAGGATGTTCACGATCGCCTGATCTGTCAGCGGATGTCGCGGGTCCTCTTCCTGCACCAGCTTCTCGAGCTGCGCCTTGATTCCGCGTGCCGATACGTCGTCTCCGTCAGACGTGGCGAGACCCGACGAAAAGAAGAACTTGAGAGGCAGAACACCGCGCGGCGTCTGGACGAACTTCTCATTCGTGACGCGGCTTACGGTTGACTCATGCATGTTGATGACTTCGGCCACTTCGCGGAGTGTGAGCGGCTTCAGGAACTGCACTCCCTTCTCGAAGAAGTCGCGCTGCCTGTCGACGATGTAGTTCATCACCTTCAGCATCGTCTGCCGCCGCTGCTCGATCGCCTGAATCATCCAGTTCGCGGAATTCAGCTTGTTGGAGATGAACTCCTTGTTTTCTCCATCGAATTTCTTCTTGTCGCGGGCGATTTCCTGGTATGCCTTGCTGAGGCGCAATCGGGGAAGATTCGCGTCATTGAGGAAGACGTGATACTGGCCGTCGATCTTGTCGACGATGAGGTCAGGAATGATGTAGTTCTCGTCGCCTGACCTGAAGCGAAGTCCCGGCTTGGGATCGAGCTTGGCGATTTCGTCGGCGGCCTTCTGCACGTCGCTCGCGCTGATGCCGAAGCGCTTCGAGATCTCGCTCCACCGGTGAGCGATCAGCTCGTCGAAACAATCCCGCACGAGACGATACGGCACGGATTGAGTGAGACCGGCTTCCTTCAGCTGAAGCAGAAGACACTCGCGGAGGTCGCGGGCTCCGACTCCCGGCGGATCGAGCTCATGGACCGTTTCGAGCATCTTCTCACCTTCGGGAATCGAATAGAGCGGAAGATCCTCGAGCTCGCGGTCCTGAGTCTCGGCCGCCTGCTGAATCATTTCGTTGACCGAATCGATTATCTGCTCGACCGGACTCGCCAGATATCCGTCGTCGTTGATGTTGCCGAGAAATTCGTCGGCGAGAAGCATCTCGCGCGGACTCAGCTCGAGAAGACTTACCTGATCGCGAAGGTGGTCACTGAGATCGCGGCTCGCGACGGTGACCGGCTCGTAGTACTCCCTCTCCTCATGCTCTTCACGGCGACCGCCGGCGGTGTCGAACCCATCGAGCAGGATCTCTTCCCAGTCTATTTCTTCACCCCGCTCCTTCTCCTCCGGGGTCTCGGCTACCGCTTCAGCTTCGGTTGTCTCATCCTCATCTTCTTCTTCGACGTCGACCAGGTCGAGGAAAGGGTTGTTAAGAAGCTCCTGCTTCAGGTGCTGCTGAAGGTCCAGCAGCGGCATATAAAGAAGATCCATCGCCTGATAAAGGCGGGGATTGATCTTCAGCTCCTGCCGAAGCTGGGTTGACTGACTCATTCCTGGCTTCACGACGCCTCTCCGACTGCCTTCACGTGTGAGAATCTCTGGCGCAAACGCGCTGTGAGCGTCGGCCCGAGGTATCCCTGGGCCACTTCGTCGTTGGACACTAACTCACGAACAGTGCCAGAAACCTGCACTTTACCATCGAACATAATGTAGGCCCGATCCACGATATCGAGGGTCTGTTCGACGTTATGGTCGCTGATGAGCACCCCGATGCCCCGATGACGCAGCCCAGCGACGATTGTCTGGATGTCATGGACCGCGATTGGATCGACGCCGGCGAACGGCTCGTCGAGCATCATGAACTTGGGGTCTGTCACGAGGGCGCGGGTGATCTCCAGACGCCGCCGCTCCCCGCCGGACAGCGAGTAGGCTTTGTTCTTTCTCAACCGCTTGATGCTCAGCTCGTCCAGGAGCTTCTCGAGGCGCCGATGGCGTTCCGCTCCGCTGATGGGAAGCGTCTCGAGGATCGCCATGATGTTGTCTTCGACCGACAGCTTTCTGAAGACCGAGGGCTCCTGCGACAGGTAGCCGATTCCCAGCCTCGCCCGCTGGTACATCGGCATGTTCGAAATATCCTTTGAGTCGATGTAGATCTTTCCTTTGTCGGGCTCGATCAGGCCGACGATCATATAGAACGTGGTGGTCTTTCCCGCCCCGTTCGGTCCGAGAAGGCCGACGATCTCGCCCTGCTGCAGCTGGATATCGACGTTGTTGACCACCGCTCTGCGGCGGTAGGTCTTAACGAGTCCCTTCGCCTCGAGAACGCTTCCTCCTACTAAGGCGCGAGACGGCGGAGCAACCTCCAGCATCGAATGCTCACCGGTGTGGCGAAACACCTCGGCGATCTCGCCCTTGTGGGGCGCAATCTCATTCCATAGTGCTCCCGAGAGCTGAATGCGGAGATCGGTATTGTCGACTTCGGGGTCGATGGGAGCGATCGCTCCGTCGCCGGCGAGCCGTGGAAGAATCGACGCCTTCAGATACGCTTCGACTTCGTCGAGTCCGAGCCGCCCTGCCTCGCGCTCGGCGTCCTTGCCTTCGGCGCGTAGCGCGCGAAGAAATTCGTTTCGATAACGGATTGCGACGACATGAAACGGCGCTGACCCGTTCTGGTCTGCCTCGCGGATAATGGCGCCGGCGGCGATCGACATCGACCGCTCGTCGTCGGAAAGATTGCGAATGATCTCGTGAATTCGCGGGGAGAAATCCTCAGAGCTC
>JBDTNA010000208.1:0-6074 GCA_039933985.1 Gemmatimonadales bacterium
CATTCCCGCCCGTCGCGTACTGGACTCGGCGGAAGTGCTCGAGCGAATCGGCGCGAAAGTCACGGCAAAGCTCTATCCGGGAATGGGACACCTCGTGAACGAGGACGAGATCGCGCATGTTCGCGCGATCATGATGGAGGTTGTGGGCGTCGCCTCATCGTGAGCTCACTCAAATTCGAGTCGCAGGCATCGCGCGTCGTATTCGGATCTGGTTGTCTCGTCGAACTTTCTGTTGAGCTCGACCGGCTCGGATCGCAGCGAGTCATGCTGATCTCCACCGAAGGTCGCTCGGAGATGGCGGAGAAGGCGATTGCATGCGCAGGTGGCCGCGTTGTGGAGAGCTTCGATCAGGCCGTGCCACATGTACCGCAGCACGTCGCCAATTCAGCGCGTGAAGCCGCCGCGTCATCCAATGCCGACTGCATCGTGGCTCTTGGTGGAAGCTCGGCGATCGGAGTTGCGAAGGCAGTCGCACTCGAGACGCCGATCACCATCCTGGCCATCCCGACGACGTACGCCGGCTCGGAGATGACACCGATCTGGGGTCTGACGAGGGAGGGGCGCAAGGAAACGGGGAGAAATCCGCGCGTTCAGCCAAGGGTTGTGATGTATGATCCGGATCTGACGCTTGGGCTGCCTGCGAGAGTGACCGCATCGAGCGGGATGAACGCTCTCGCGCACTGTGTCGAGGCGCTCTACGCAACGGATGCGAATCCCCTCACATCGTCAGCGGCCCTGGAAGGATTGAAGCTTCTCGCGGGCTCTCTCGTGAGGCTTGCGGCACAGCCGGAGGATCCGGTGCAGCGCGCGGTCGCCCTCAACGGAGCATGGCTCGCGGGTTTCTCTCTCGGCACCGTGCAGATGGCGCTGCATCACAAGCTGTGTCATACGCTCGGCGGAACCTTCGACCTCCGGCATGCAGATACGCACGCTGTGCTTCTTCCGTACACGGCGGCATACAATAGAGAGGCCGCTGGTGAGGCGATGAAAGCTGCGGCCGCCGTGCTCGGTGTCAAAGATGCGCCGACTGAGCTTCTCTCCATCTCGAAGACAATCGAGGCGCCGCAGTCGCTGCGCGACATCGGAATGAAGGAAGAGGATATAGACGTCGCCGCTGACCTGGCGGTGGAGCGACAGTATCCGAATCCGAGACCGGTTACTCGCGACGATATCCGCGCGTTGCTGCAGGCCGCGTGGGCGGGTGATTCCGATTATGTTGGCGTAGCATAGTCCAGTACCGCTTCTCCCGACCAACTTGAGCGACAAGCCAAAGAAAAGCATCAACTATCAGCGCGCGTGGTCGGAAGCGCGGGAGCTGGTATGGCGTCATCGAAGGTCGCTGACTGTCGGACTCCTTCTGATGCTCGTCAATCGGGTGTCAGGGCTTGTTTTGCCTGCGAGCTCGAAATACCTGATCGATGAAGTTTTGGCGAAGCATCGCCAGGACCTGCTCGTACCGATCGCACTCGCGGCTGGCGCTTCCGTGTTGATACAGTCCGTTACGGGGTATGCACTCGCTCAGGTCGTAAGCATCGCTGCGCAGCAGGCAATTGCCGACATGCGCATGAACGTGCAGAAGCATGTTCTCCACCTTCCCGTATCGTACTTCGATTCGACAAAGACCGGCGTCCTCATCTCGCGCATCATGAGCGATGCGGAAGGCGTAAGAAATCTCGTCGGCACCGGCCTGGTTCAGCTCGTGGGAAGCATACTCACCGCTGTCATCGGCATCGGCGTTCTCTTTGCGCTCAACTGGAAGCTGACGCTCGTCATTCTCGTCGTATTGCTGGCATTCAGCGGAATGATGGCGATCGCTTTCGGCCGCCTTCGCCCGCTCTTTCGCGAACGGAGCGTGATAAACGCCGAAGTAACCGGCAGGCTCGCTGAATCCATCGGCGGGGTACGGATCCTCAAGGTCTATACGGCCGAGGGTCGTGAGGAGAAAAACTTCGGTGATGGGGTGATGCGGCTCTTCGACAACGTGAAGCGATCAATCACCGGCACGTCACTCGTTGGTACATTCGTGACGCTGATCATCGGAGCGATTGGCGTGCTGATGATTCTCGTGGGTGGTCGAGCGATACTCGGCGGCACGATGACACTCGGCGGCTTCGTCATGTACATCTTCTTCATTGGCTTCGTAGCCGCGCCGCTGATTCAGATCGCCTCGGTTGGCACGCAGATCAGCGAAGCGTTCGCCGGCCTCGATCGTATTCGAGAGATTCGCGACACGGCAACTGAAGACCAGGAAGACCAGCAGCGATCGCCCATGGGCGAGATCGACGGCCGCGTCGAATTTCGCGACGTGGATTTCTCCTACGTCCCTGGCGTTCCGGTTCTCAAGAAGGTCTCATTCATGGCCGGTGCTGGGTCGACCACCGCGCTGGTCGGATCGAGCGGGTCAGGCAAGAGCACTCTGATCGGACTCGTGATGGCTTTTTATCGTCCTGGATCGGGCAACATTCTCGTCGATCAGCAGGAGCTCAGCGACGTTCGCCTGCGTGACTACAGGTCTCAGCTCGGCGTCGTCATGCAGGACAATTTTCTGTTCGACGGAACCATCCGGGAGAATATCGCCTTTGCGCGGCCGGATGCGACGGATGAGGAAGTGCGAGAAGTGAGTCGGATTGCGCATTGCGACGAATTCATCAGCGGATTCGAGAACGGCTACGACACGATCGTCGGCGAACGCGGCGTGAAGCTCTCGGGAGGTCAGCGCCAGCGTGTGGCCATCGCGCGCGCTATTCTCGCGGATCCGCGAATCCTGATTCTCGACGAAGCAACATCGAGTCTCGACAGTGAAAGCGAAGCGATGATTCGCGATGGATTGCGCTCGTTGCGGCGTGGAAGGACGACGTTCGTCATCGCGCACCGCCTCTCGACGATCGAGAGCGCCGATCAGATTCTCGTTCTCGAAGGCGGCGAAATTGTCGAGCGCGGCTCGCACGCAAAGCTTATGGCGTTGAACGGTCGCTATCGCCAGCTGTATGACAAACAGTACGGAGTCGAGCACGACCGCTTCATAAATCCGGGCGAGGATTTTACCCCGGAACCTCCATCACCTATTGAAGAGATTCCCGCACCGGCGCGCGCCGGCGGCGCTCTCTAGCAACTTTCTGCGAGCTCTTCTGATCGGCGTCTCGCTGTTCGCAGCGAGAAGCGTTACCGCGCAGCAAATGCCGGCAGGCCACGTGCATGGCGCCGACTCCGTCGCCCCGCGAGCGGCATTGTCGGTTGGCGCCAGCGCGATTCTCGAAGCATCTGTTGCAATCCCTGGAGTTCACGACCGCACGCTTGCCGAGGGCTACATCACGCAGCCGATGGTGATGGCTCAGCTGTCCGCGCTCCAGTCACGCTTCATCGCGGACCTGACGCTGAACTTCGAGGGTATCACGCTCGATCGAGGCGAGTTGAACGCCGGTATGTATGGAGAGGGCTACGTGGATCGAAGGCATCCTCACACTCTGCTTCACGAGATCGCAGCTACCGGAATGTTCGGTAGTGGATTGTCCCGCTTTTCGGTGTCGGCGGGCAAAGGGTTTGTTCCGTTCGGAACGGATGACCCAATGTCGCGGCCGTTCGTCAAGTATCCAGTGAATCACCACCTTGCTCAGCTGCTCGAGCGAGCGTTCGTGGGAGCGTCGTTTCGTTCCGGCCACGTAGGTCTCGAGGTCGCGTCATTCAACGGCGACGAGCCGCAGTCAGCGTACGACATGCCCAACTGGGATCGTTTCGCCGATTCATGGTCTGCCCGCGTCACAGGCTATCAAGGGGGATTGGAGGTGCAGGGAAGTGTCGCGCATGTCGAATCGCCCGAGCAGCCACGCGGTGGGGGACTCGACCATCGAAAATTGAGCGGATCTGTCAGATACCAGTCAGGGAATGGTTACGGACTCGTAGAATTTGCGAAGACGAAAGAGCTCGACGGCGCGACTACCGCATTCACGTTCAATTCCGCTCTTGCCGAAGGCTCGTTCACACGCAATGCTGTGACCTTCGCATTGCGCGCCGAGCGCACTGAACGTCCTGAAGAAGAGCGCCTGGTCAATGTATTTCGAACTCCACGGCCGCACAGCGACCTCAGCATTCTCGGACGGACGCGCTGGGATGTTTTGTCGATCGCGGCCAGCCGCTCCTACGTCATCCGACGTATGGGAGCAGTGGCCCCGTTCGTTGAAGTTTCGACGCAGCGACCACGGGCAATCGTGCGACCGACAGTCTTTGAGCCGGCGCAGTTCTATGGCGCCGAAAGGCTGTGGAGTTTTTCGGCAGGAGCTCGACTCGGTCTCGGCATGAGGCATTCGAGAATGGGCAGATATGGCACCGCGACGTCACACCAGATGCATTCGATGAAGAAGGCGGACGATCACTCGAACATGGACATGGAATGACCTTTCGGAAGTCGATGAGGAATACCCTTCTTCTTGCTCGCGGGCTTACGCTCGGGCTGGCCCTTCTTTCATGTCAGAGTGAGAGCATCGGCGTGCCGGTCAATCCGCCGCCCGCGCCTCCACCACCACCACCTCCTCCACCACCACCCCCCGGAGTGATCGAGCCGGGAAATCTCACGATTGTCGGTCGCGGTCCGGTCAACGATCGCTTCACAGCCGAGCTGTGGGTTCAAGGGAATACTGCGTATACCTCGACGTGGGGAACTCGTTCTGTGGGATCGGCGCAGAACCGCGGCAATGCAGTCAAGATCTGGGACGTCTCCGGAAACACGCCCGAGCTCGTCGATTCAGTAATCGTCGCAGACGCGTCCACACTTGGAGACATACAGGTGACGGACGACGGAAAGTATCTCGTCGTTGCGACCGAGCCGACATCCGGTGCGATCGTGATCTACGATCTCGCGAATCCGCGAAAGCCGGCGCTCATCACCCGCTTTTCCAACGCTGATACGAACAACGGGGTGCATACGGCGGAGGTACAGCCGGTCAGCGGCAGGCTCTACGCATTCCTGTCGATTGATCCGCGAGGTAGCGCGCCGGCCAAGCTCGTCATCGTAGACATCACCGATCCGTCGGCACCGGTGCAGGTGTTCTCGCGAACGATGGGAAATCCTTTCGTTCACGATGTTTTTGTGCGCGACGGGATTCTCATGGCCGCGAACTGGAACGACGGTATCGCAATCTTCGACATCGGCGGCGGCGGAAAGGGAGGAACAGTTGCGAATCCCGTTCAGCTTGGCGCGACGCCGATTGTTGGCGGAAAGGCGCACAACATTTTCTGGTATCGTGACCCGTCAACCGGATCAAAGCAGTTTGCGTTCGTCGGTGAAGAGGGGCCGGGCTCGATCGGTTCGTCGTCGATCGGTGATGTTCATGTCATCGACGTTGAAAGTCTGGCAAAGCCGCACGAAGTCGGAGTCTTCAAGGTGTCGGGCGCCGGCGTTCACAATTTCTCTGCGGATGAAGCCGGGGGCGTTCTCTACGCGGCATACTACAACGGCGGTGTTCACGCGCTGAACATTCGCGGGGATCTTGGAAACTGCAAGCCGGCCGAACGATCGAGTGACGGTAGATGCGACATGTCGCTGATGAATCGCGAGCTGGCACGCGGACCGAGCGGTTTCAGCTCCCCCGTGTACGTGTGGGGAGTGCACTTCACCAACGGGCGGCTTTACGCCTCCGACATGATCAACGGTCTCTGGAGACTTTCGACCGCTTCACCGCCCTGATACGCCATTGCTCTCAGGCGCTGGACTCGTTCCCTCAGCGGCGGGTGCGTCGCCATGAGATCGGCAATCTTGCCTCGCTTCTCGTCCCACGAGGAGTGAAACGGATCGGAGATACACAGCGCAGCTGAGCTCTTTGGAATCGCGCGTGGCTTGATTTTCGACTCGCCGATCTTCTCGAGGGCGTTCGCGAGCGCGCCGGGGTTGCGCGTGAACTGCGCGCTCATTGCATCTGCCAGAAATTCGCGCGAGCGTCCGACCTTCATCGCGACGAAACGCGTGACGAGTGGAGCGATCGCCCAGCTGATGATCCAGACAACGAGCAGCACGACGACGAGCGGTCCCATGCCGCTGTCCTTGTTGCTCGATCGTGAGCGACTCCGTCCCCCGCCGAATC
>JBDTNA010000209.1:0-6068 GCA_039933985.1 Gemmatimonadales bacterium
CGTGGAGCGCGCTCAGTAACGAGCCGCTCAATGACTTCCAGATATCGCTCTGTAACCGCTGCCCACCCAAAATTCGAGGCGGTGTGCAGGCGAGCGCGCGCCGATTTAGCCGAGAGGAGATCGGGATCAGAGTAGTAGCGCATGATTGCGCCAACGAACCCGTCGGCAGCGCCGCTCTCGATCAGGTGTCCATTCTCGCCCTCGGAAATAACGTCGCTGATACCTTCGATGTCCGAAGCGATGACCGGCAAGCCGCACAGCCCTGCCTCGAGCATGACGAGCCCGAATCCTTCCATGTCGTTCGCAACCGTAACATTCGGCATCAAAAAAAGATCCGAGCCACGATAGATGGTCTCGAGCAGCTCATCACTCACCCGCCCGAGCAGCGTTACTCGGTCGGCAAGAGAATGTCGAGCAATCGCTGCCTCGATTCTCGCGCGCTCCGGTCCCTCACCGGCAACGACGAAGTGCACGTCTGCGGGAAGCCCAGGCATCACGTTACTCACCAACCATTCGACGCCTTTGCGTGGTACCAGGCGCCCGACGCTGCAGAGAATGAGACCACGTGCAGCGGTTGCCCGTCGTGACTGCATCTCGGTAACAAGTGCCTCCCGCGTCGACCGGCGGTCACCACCGTTGCTGAAACGGTCAGTTCGTATGCCGAGGGAAACCACCTGCGATTTCGAGGGTGGCAGTCCGCGCGCGTGACACGCCTCAGCGGTCGCGCGACTTATCGGCAGAATGATATCCACTGACTCGAAAATCTTTTTCACCAACAGGGGATACGGCCATGTCGGCGTCGTCGCATCGAGTCCGTTCGCGATCGCCGCAGTCACGATCCCGTTTCGCCTGAGAACAGATCTCAGCGGCACCGCCAGCGCAGCAGTCACCATCGACGAGAAAAGAATCGCATCGATCTTCTTCTCTCTGGCCAGCAGCCTGATCTCGCGAAGGGCCCGCGCCATGAAAATCGGCGTCATGTATCCTGCTCGACTCCACGGTGCGCGAAGCACGAGAGCGCTCGCCGTCACGCCGCCATGAGCAAGCAGGCTGTCATGCAGGTCGATCGCAACTCGCTGCATTCCTCCTACATTGTCGAGCGGACGGCCGATTGGAGGGAGCGAATGCGATACGAACAACAGCCGCACTCTAGTCGAGCTCCTCGTAATAACCGGCAAGCTTGCCGAGCACTTCGCTCCATTCGTAATGCTCCGCCGCACGCCGCGCGGCGGAGCTCATCCGCGCGCGCAGCGCATCGTCCGAGATGAGCTTCTGAACGCGGTCCAGAAACGCCGCCGAATCACGTGGTGGTGCAAGGAATCCCGTTACTCCGTCTTCAACCAGAGCGTTGCTGCCGGTCGCGTTTGCCACCACGGTGGGCAACCCTGACGACATCGCCTCGAGGGTCACGTTGCCGAACGTCTCCGTCTCGCTTGGGAAGAGGAAGACGTCCGACGAAGCGTAGGCCGTTGCGAGCCTCTCACCTGTGAGATGCCCTTCGAAAATCGCTTTCGGCAGTGAGGCTGTCAGGTTCGCCCGCTCCGGTCCGTCGCCAACGATCACGACCCGGTGAGGGACGCCCCCCTCCTCGAGTCCGACGACAACATCGCGCACCACTCCGAGCCCTTTTTCGGCTACGAGCCGGCTGACGAATGCGACAACAATCTCCGAATCGCCGATGCCCCGCTCGCGCCGCCACTCCAGCGACCGGCGGCCCGGATTGAAAAGGGTGCTCTCGACGCCTCTTGGCCACAGCTTGAGATTCCCGTCGATTCCATGGGACCGCATTACATCGATCATCGAGGCAGTCGGTACGTAAACGTGACGACAGTTTCCATAGAACCAGCGCAGATATCTCCAGGTCTGCCGTTCGAGCCGGCCAAGCCGGTAATAGTCGAGATAAGAGGCGAAATGAGTGTGATAAGACGAGACAACTGTCGTCCCCTCGCGGCGGGCGGTCTTCACGGCGGCGAGCCCGAGAAAGTCAGGCGTCGCAATGTGAAACAGGTTTGGCTTGAATTCAGTAAGGGAAACACGGGCCGAGTTCGACAATCCGAGCGAGACCCGGTAGTCTGGCCTGCCCGGTGCTGAGATCGACGGCACCGAGATGAGAGTTCCCGAATGCTGAAATGCTGGAGCCGGACCAGTAGGGGCGAAAACCAGAACTTTGGCCCCCTGGCCCTCCAGATAGGCCACTAACCGGTTCAGAGTGAGGGAGACCCCGTCAGCTATATGGTTGTAGGCGCCAGTGAACAGTGCGATGCGCAAATCGGGAATCTTCATATAATTAGGCTGGGTAATCATAGCTTGAGACTTCGATTCGCAAGCAGCCCCGCCATACGGGAGATTGAGAGCCGTTGAATCCGAGACCCCAGCGCAGAATGCGCTTTACCGACGCGACTGGCCCTGCCGAGGGGTCGGTTGCTGCCGGGCTTCCCGCCAACACCGACATGCTCGCGAAGGCTTATGCCTATTCGCGTCCTGAAGAGGTGAGGGCGCTGGGCCTCTACCCGTATTTCATTCCGGTCGAACAGTCGGACGCGACCGAAGTGATGGTAGAAGGGAAGCGTCGCATCATGGTCGGGTCCAACAATTACCTGGGACTCACCAACGACCCACGCGTTCTCGAGGCAGCAAGTGCAGCGCTCAGGAAGTATGGAAGCGCTTGCACCGGCAGTCGCTTCCTCAATGGAAACACGGATCTGCACGACAAGCTCGAGATCGAGCTCGCACATCTGATGGGCAAGGACGCTGCCCTCGTCTTCCCCACGGGATACCAGGCCAACCTCGGCGTCATTTCAGCTTTGGCAGGTCCTGGCGATGTGTTGATGATCGACAAGCTCAATCACGCCAGCATGGTCGATGGTGCGACGCTTTCGGGAGCCGAAGTTGTCCGGTTCCGCCACGGCGATCTCGCGCATCTCGAGGCGCGTCTCAATCGCGCTGCCGGCCGGCCGAA
Source organism: Gemmatimonadales bacterium (assembly GCA_039933985.1). Classification (GTDB taxonomy): domain Bacteria; phylum Gemmatimonadota; class Gemmatimonadetes; order Gemmatimonadales; family Gemmatimonadaceae; genus UBA4720. Next base: position 2,960 of record JBDTNA010000209.1, read on the forward strand.
GATGGTGATCGTCGATGGCGTATTCAGCATGGAGGGCGACCTGGCCGACGTGCCGAAAATCGCCGATCTTTGCGATACCCACTCCGCCCGGCTTGTAGTGGATGACGCCCACGGTGTGGGCGTTTTCGGAGCGACTGGCGCCGGCGTGTGTGAGCATTTCGGCGCCACATCGCGTGTGGACCTGATTGTCGGAACATTCAGCAAGTCTTTCGCTTCGATCGGCGGATTTGTCGCCGGTGATGCGGAAGTCATCTCGTACCTGAGACACACAGCGCGGAGTCTCATCTTCAGCGCATCGATTCCGGCGTCGGCGTGCGCCACTGTTCTCACTGCGATCGACATCATGCGACAGGAACCCGAGCGTCGCGAAAAGCTCTGGCAGAATGCGCGTCGCATGCAGCGTGAGCTTTCAAGCATGGGTTTCGACACGTTCGGCAGCGAATCGCCGATCGTTCCAGTGATTGTTGGCGGCACGCTCAGAACGTTCGAGATCTGGAAGCGTCTGCTCGACGCAGGTGTATTCACAAATCCCGTCATCGCTCCCGCAGTTCCGGCCACGTCGGGAAGAATCCGCACGTCGTACATGGCGACGCATACAGAGTCCCAGCTCGACTTCGTTCTCGACGCATTCCAGCGCGTCGGCCGCGAGATGGATCTGATCTGACGACTGACGGCACAAACGTTCGCATCGAGCCCGTCCGGTCGAAGCGCGATCGACACGAATTCGTCGAGCTTCCATACAGACTGTATCGTGAGGACCCCAACTGGGTGCCTCCATTGCGCCGCGACATCCATGAGCTGATCGATCCGAATCGTCACCCGTTTCACGAACATGCAACTGTCGAGCTGTTCGTTGCCCGGAAGGGTGAAAAGGTCGTCGGTCGAATCGCCGCAATTCAGAACGATCTGCACATCGAGCGTTTCAGCGAGCCGGTCGGATTCTTCGGTCTCTTCGAGTGCGAGCGCGATCCGGAAATCTCTATCGCCCTTTTCGAAGCCGCGAGGCAGTGGCTCTTTGCGCGTGGACTCGAGACGATGCGCGGGCCCGCCAGCTTTTCTCTCAATGAAGAGGCGGGTCTTCTCGTCGATGGATTCGATGGTCCGCCTGTGGTGATGATGACGTACAATCCGCCGTGGTATGCGGATCTCGTCGAGTCCTATGGATTCACGAAGGCGAAGGACCTGCTTGCTTACTTGCTAATCGACGTGAAGCAGCCCGAGCGAATGGTTCGAATGGTTCCCAAGCTTCGTGAGAGGTACCGGGTAACCGTTCGCTCTCTCGACAAGAAGCGTTTCTGGGATGATGTCGCACTTGTCCGTCGCGTTTACAACGAGGCATGGCAGGACAACTGGGGACATCTCCCGATGTCCGAGGCCGAGCTGACGTACATGGCGAAGCAGCTGAAGCCGGTTGTCGATCCGGGACTTGTTGTGTTCGGCGAGATCGATGGGGAGATTGCGGGGTTCGGGCTGGCTCTTCCGGACTTGAACGTCGCGCTCAAGCCGATGAACGGAAACCTGTTTCCATTTGGCTGGTTGAAAGCGCTGTGGTATTCGAGGAAGATCAAGACCGCGCGTGTACTGACACTGGGCGTTCTGGAAAAGCACAGGCGCTCAGGCGTTGCGGAGCTCATGGAGCTCGAGATGATTCGCCACGCGCTCGGCCGCGGTATTGATCGAGCCGAGTTCTCCTGGATACTCGAGGATAATTTCAAGATGCGCGTTCCGCTCGAGAAAATGGGAGCTAAGGTCTACCGCACGTATCGCATGTACGACGTTCCAACAGCCGCTAGGTCAGGTGCCTGAGCGCCAGCGCGTTGCGCTGGTGACTGGCGCAACGGGATTCGTTGGAAGTCACCTGGTCGAAGCGCTTGTCGCGCGAGGTTGGCGCGTGCGCTGCCTCGTGCGGAAGTCGAGCGTTCTTCGGTGGCTGCCAATCGATGACATAACGCTGATCGAAGGCGACGTGGCAGCACCGGGTGAGGAGCTGGATCGCGCAGTAAAAAACGTTGGTGTGGTCTTCCATCTGGCCGGTGTGACATCGGCAGCAAATCCGGATGCATATACGTCTGTGAATGTCGAGGGAACCCGACACGTCGTCGATGCGATGCGCCGTTGCTCACCGGAAACGCTTCTGGTTTTCTGTTCAAGCCTCTCCGCTGCTGGTCCGGCGATGAGGCGTCCTGTCAACGAAACGGACGAGCCGTCGCCGATGAGTGCGTACGGAAGGTCGAAGCTCGCGGCGGAGCGGATTGTGGAGACATCAGGTCTTCAGTTTCTCACCATTCGTCCGCCCGCCGTGTACGGCCCGCGTGACACTGACATTCTTGCGGCCTTCCGTCTTGCACAGCTTGGACTTGCGTTTCGATTGACGCCTCCGGGTCAGCGACTCTCGCTCGTCTATGTCGAAGATCTGGCCAAGGGCTTTATTTCCGCGGCCGAGGCTGATGGACGCGGATTGTATTACATGACGGATGGCATCATTCACACGTGGGAATCGATTACGGAGCAGGTCGCGCGCGTGGTCGGAAAGAAGCTGCGTGTGGTGCCGATCAGTCTGGCGGTTGCCGACACTATCTCGCAGGTCGAGCGATTTCGCGGAGCTGTCATTGGGTCGAAGCCATTGCTTACGCCAGATCGAATCCGCGAGCTCTCGCAATTGAACTGGACGTGCGACGATACTCGCGCCCGTCTCGATATCGACTACGAGTCGTCCGTTGCGCTACCCGACGGGATTCGAATAACCGGGCAATGGTACCGCGATCAGGGATGGCTGAGGGGCTGAGACTTCCCGTGTTTTGATTTGCCACGAAGTCACGAAGACACGAAGAAAATTTGCCACGAAGTCACGACGACACGAAGAAAATTGATTGTTGAAAAAACGGCTCGGTTGGGATCGACAATAGCGATTTGATGTCTTTGAGGGATGAGCCTGACTCACCCGGAAAGCAAAGCCCTGACTTCGCGCATCATTGGCGCGGCGATCGAGGTGCATCGCGAGCTCGGGCCGGGGTTGCTCGAGTCGACCTACGAGGACTGCCTTTGCTGGGAGCTGCACAAAGCAGGAATCCCGTTTCTACGCCAGCCGGTACTCCCGGTCGTTTACAAG
>JBDTNA010000210.1:0-6007 GCA_039933985.1 Gemmatimonadales bacterium
GAAATCGCAGGCCGTTCGTACATCAGGTGTCGTGGGAATCAGATGGATTTTTGATCATGGTGCCAATTCATCGAGCGACAGCGTCTCGCGCTCGCGATCGAGAAAAAAAGCCCTGCGAAATCGAGGGACTGCAGTATGCAAACGGCGCCTGGGATGGAGACGCCGTTTTCATTTGGCGCGACGCGTGCTTGTCCGATCGCGTGGCGATGCGACTGTAGATCCAACTCGCGATCTGTTGATAGACGAGGCGCTGGTCCAGGTCATCCTCGGCGATAAGGATGAAACGCTGAAGCTTCTCAAGACCTATCTGGTTGCAAATCCCGAGCACCGGGCGGGTATGGCCGTGACGCAATCATGGTCGTGGCGCGACTTAAAGGGCGATCCACGCTATAAGGAGCTGGTCGGCAGCTAGGTCGTCTCTATTGGGGGCCACTGCTTCCAGCTTTGACGAAATAGTGCAAGGCGCGAATACTCGGAAGAAAGAAGTACGCGCCACCGCGGACCGTAACGAACTGAGGTACCCCCGATAGGCGACGCGGCAGGCCGCCGTCGACCGGGATTGTGAAGCCATCGGTGGCGGGACACCCCGGGACGCTCTCCCGGTCCCCGAGCAGCGGGTCACTCTCGCCGCTCAGGCCTGAGAACTTGGTATTCATCATCCACGCATTCTGGAGGAACTCGAACTGGCGGGAGATGTTCGCATTGAGGCAGATGAAGTGCAGGCCTCGCGATGGCTCATCATCCGGTCCGGGTTCCAGAGCATCAGTTGGCAAGAGTTCCGGTCCGTATTCCCGTCCGCGGCGGAGAACGCGGTGAAACCGCACTGGAGACATCAGGTCGTCGCGAAATTCTCTTGGACCAAACCCAATGATCGTTAGCAGCCGAGCGAGCCCGGTTGGATGCAGTGGGTAGTCGGCGTTGCGCGGGTTGGCGCGATGCACATGCGCGCCGAACGGACAGCGAGCTCCGCCCTGATCGCGCTCGAATGTGAATTCGTTTTTTGGCCCCAGCACAGGCACGAGTGGATCTCCCGCGCGTGTGCGACCGACAAGTGCAGCCCCAAGCTTCTCGCGCTCTTCGACATTTCCCCCTGATTGCCTGTCGATGAACTGCCAGAATGCCCGAACGTCCTGCCTGAGGTCTCGCATGACCATGTACGTCCCGTTCCGGCCCAGATCCTTCTTTTCCGGAGCATCCTGCGCAGGGAGCAATCCGGCAGAATCAGCATCGGCGTCCAGCAACGGTCGGTCCGTGTACTTGTTGTACTCGTTCCGGTAGCCCAGAAGGAATTCACCGAGCGCGGCGACGTTGGTGTAGGTGACTTGAGCCGCTTTATGATCGCGTTGTTCATTCCAGTCGATCCCGGGCTGACTGATCCCGTCGGCGAATCCAAAGGGCTCGACTCCGTCGAGGTTTTCGGTGGTGAGGGTGCGCAGCTCTTCAAACGCCTGATCCCAGCTGGCGCCTTTTGTACTCTGTATGAAGCCATGGAGAAGTCCAGGCTCGGCAAAGAACATTGCCACGAGGTGGGGCAATCGGTTTCCGGTGCCCCACGCCCATTCTGAAGGCGAGTTGCTATTCACGTCGCCGAGTCTCCGAGTGCGGCTGTCCTCAGTCATGCCTCCAACAAATTCCGCGGAGAATCCAGCGATGACCGATCGAGGAATCCCGAGCGCTTCGAGACCTGCCGCCGTGAAGGCAACTTGAAGCGCCGTGGACGGCGGCGGGTTCATTTCGACCGCCGTCGTTACAGGTGCGGATCCCAGCCACGCTCGCGCCTTTTCGGCGTCTCTTATCCGAATGAGAACGTACGAAGCCTCCTTCATGGATTTATACCCGAAGCGTACGAGTCCCTGGAGGTCATTGTAGTCCACGGCAGAGCTCACAGCAGAGCTGCCCACTCACGCAGATCCTTGTCGCTCATGCTCGATGACTCCAGGCCCTTCCGGATACGGCCATTTCGTTCGAGATCGATCGCAGTCAATCCGGGGTAGGCCTTGTACCATACCTGTGTCGGAAGTGTGTGGCGACGGAGGAAATCCTTGTACTTCCGCTCGTCTTCACAACCTCCCAGCACGAGCCAGCTCGTGCGCGGATAACCGATCCCATTGGTGAAAACTGCGTTCAGGCCAAAGCCGGTCTTGTTGATGAAGTCGTCCATGTAACTCTCTACAGTGCCGTCGTAGTTGCTGAAGAAAACCATTCGCCTTCTGCCGTCCAGGAATACCCATCGCGCGAAGTGAATCGTGCGGATGCGAGCGAGGCGGCCTCGCGTGAAAACATGGCGTGCCGCATAGTCGACCAGCGATAAAACGAGAATCGTGGTGCAGAGACGAACGAAGCCTGGCTTGAGGCTACCCATGGCGGTGAACTGATTCGTGACGTCATGATCCTCCAGCGAAGCGAGCTGATCGGACCACTGGTCGTCGACTCGCTCACATAGCTCGGGATCTGTCCTCTCCTGATTCCGCAGGCGAGTTACGAAGAGCGGAGCGGCGACGATGATCAGGGGCGATGCAAGAATGAACAGCAACGGAACCCCGACGAGATGAAGCAGGTCGCGGAGTCGCCAGTCGAGGGGAGTCGAATCCTCAGCAGTGAGCCTGATTCTTCCGCTGGCCGTCTCGTTGTTCACAAACCGCTTGAGCGTCGCTTGAATTTCGCGAGGCGTTCGGCCTGTGAGCTCTGTTGCGTGGTCCTGGAGGTAGTCTCCAAGCAAATTCCGCAGGGCCGCTTCTTCGCGGACACGGCCGACCGTGCGGCCTTGCCAGTTAACGTAGCTCGCAACGGCGGGTGCCCGGTAAGATTTCATCCACTGGATGAGATCGGTGTCAGGAGAAACTCCCTCGCAACAGGAGAAAATCTCGCGCAGTCCGTTCTCTGCGAGGCGGCCGATCTCCTCGAGAAAATGATCCCCTTCGCCATCGACGTCTCCGAGGAACGCCAGGTAGAGCGGATATGTCTGCTTTGCCAAGCCGTACGCCGCAACATCTTCCAGCGTATTGTCGTCGAGTATGACGAATCGCGCGAAATGGAGTGTCTCGCATCTAGAGAACGGAATCAATGTATTGTCAGCGTTCACCCTTCCGGGCGCGACGTTCATGGTAGCGAGCAGGTCCCTGAGGGCGGATTCCCGCTCAGGTATTATCGGTGCGAGCACCATGAAGCTCGACTGCGGATTCATGCCGACCTACTCGAAGACCTCATCTCCACTCGGCTCATAGTGGGGCACCGCATTCATCGAATGCCTCAGCTTTGAGAGCTCGAGGTACATCCTGCGGCGAGCACGGCTTTGGTTCCCAAGTGGTCGATGCTCGGCCACTGTGTGCCATGGGTTATACGAGAGTCGCCGCGCAAACTCCATCTGAGCAGGCGAGTCGAATTTCTGTCTGGGAAGACGCAAGGTGGCAACGGAAATTCGCGGCGAGAGCTTCTCCGGCCAGAGCACACCAGCGTTCTCGATAGGCATGAGGTGAGGGTCAGTCTGTCGCTGGATGCGAAAGTCGAGCTCGACGTCCCCTGCAGCGAGCGAGGCAACCATTGCGTCTCGGAGGTAGTCGTCAGGCGGCCGTAATGGGAGTCGCGGGACCCGGGTTCGTTTGGCCGACTTGGGCCAGACTGAGTACTGCATCGCCTGTCCTTCTCCAAGGAGATAAGGCACGCAACTGAAGTACGGGGCCTCGAACGGGCTGCTCTGTGTTTTCGTCCACAGCGACTGCATGATGAGATCGAGAACGTGCGAGCGGCGAAAGTTGAGAAAGTAGAAGATCTGCGCATTCTTCAAACTCTCGGTCTGGAGCTGGGCGTTCGCCTTTACGTCCGGCGTCACGAATGTCGGCGGCGAGACCCCGAACATGTCCACCGTGAACTTCTCCTCCGCCATGAGCTTTGCTCCAGGAACTCCCATCAGCTTGATGCTGATGCTCATGAAGCCGACGTCTTCGATGTCCGGCGTGACGTACGGCCCTGGCCCCGAGAAGCGGACCCACGCCCGATACTTACGGGGCTCAGCGTAGATGCCATGCCGCAACTCGGCCGGGATGCCATCGTGGACGATGAATTCTCCGCGGACGACGCCGTGAGTCTTCGTATTCCCGCCTCGCTCCATCCCCCCTGGCTTCCAGAGTCCGCGCATCTGCTTTTCAAAAGTAGAGACGATCGAATCGACAAAAGCCTCTTCATCGGGCAACAGCCTTTCCTCGGCGAGTTCCATCCTTTCGTCAGTGCGCTTCATGTTGATCATTGCCGTGACCAGCCGCGCGATCGGATCGCGCAGAATCGCATCGAACGCCGGCCGAAAAAATGGATCGATGCGGCGCTCGAGATGCATCAGGCTCGTCGTTCCATTACTGAGCCGGTCCTTAAGCCAGGAACCGGTGCTTGCCCGTGGCGCTGACCGACTGGCGTTCGAGTTCAAGCTGCCGTCACGGCTGGGAACTCGAGCATGAAAAGAGCGATCCGTGTTTTCCCCCAATACACCTGGCCCAGGTAGACCCCCGGCTCTACCTCACGGATCTCGTCGCGAATCTTGCCGGCAACGAAAGAGGTCCTTGAATAGTCGAGAATTATCGCCGGCCCCGGCGAGAACCAGCTGCCCTCTTCGTAGACGACAGCGCGTATCAGATGCATGCCGAAGGGACCAATCAAGTTCTTGAGATCTCCGCTCGCCGGGTTGAAAACCTTTCCTTTCCAGATGAGCGCGCGAATGAGTTGAGAGAGCGGTCGGACCATCCACGATCCTGGTGCAACCATCGCGGTACCTCGGGCCCGGCCGGTTGGAATTTTTCCGGCGGGGCTGGAGCGAAACAGATTGTCAAGCTCATCACGTGATGCGCCTACGAGATCGGAGGCCTTTCGGGTCATGATGTTTCCTCCGGGGCTGTGAAGCGGGCGTCACTCTCGGGGAATGAGATCGGAAGGGGGTCGTGAGCCAGCAGTCGACTTCGCCCGCTCAAGTGAAGCTCTCCAAGCAAACGCGCGCTTGCCGCACGACATACGAAAAGGATGAGATCCTGTCCGGGACACCCTCGCGGGCCTCGCAGAAAAAGATTGGAGCTGCGAGCGGCTTCATCGAGCGTTGGCTCGAGCCAGCGCTCGGGAAGAAAGTCGTGGACCGTAGGCCCAAGGGCATCATCGCGCTGCAGCAGCGGAAAGTAATGCACTATCTCATCGTCCTTGTCGTCGCCGGATGTAGACCGATGAAACGTCCGGGTCACTGGCGGAAACAGTCGTCCGGTCTCGAGAAGACAGGCATTGAGAAAGGGAAGTTTCCCGACAGTCTCCACGGTCGATGGCTCGCCGGCATTCTTGATCTCGTCCAGAACTCTTCGGTGAACGTCAGCGCGCGAGGTGATCAGCGCGAGGGTGCGCGCCAGCAAATCCGTGCCGGATCCTGTAAACGTGAACATCCAATGGGGCACCTGCTCCAGCAGAGCTTCCTCATCGACGTCAACCGATGTCGCGTGTACGCGCGCACGCGCGATCAAGGTCTGCTCGGAGTCCGCTGATCCGGTCCACCGTCGCATCAACTGCTCATACAGTCGCAAGCGGCGGCCGCGATAAGAGAAACCGAACAGCTTGCGACGAACGGGGTTCTGCACGACGCGAAAGAGAACCTGGATGTCCGCCGATGGGTTGCTCTTGCCATCGTCACTCGCGCCGAGGACAATGTCAGCCATCGCTCGACCCATGGCCGCTCGCAACTCACCTATGTCGCAGACAGGTTTTGCGAATTGCCTGCGAATGTCGTCGAGAAATTTCTGCGCGAAGGGGTGTGTCTCACCGGAAGCGAGAACATGCTCGTTGAAAGGACGCAATCGCTCCCAGGCATCGCCTTCCGCAACGGTAAGAGCTCGAGGCGCGAGAAAACTCATTCCTGCAACCTTGGACTTGCCCGCCCCGTATGCCCCTCGTCCAGGAACACTGGAAAGCACAACGTCCGAGTTCTTGCGATTTGCGATCAACATCAGATGACGGCGGAGTAGCGAGACACGAATGTCGGATCCTC
>JBDTNA010000211.1:0-5985 GCA_039933985.1 Gemmatimonadales bacterium
TCTATGTGCCGGACGTAAAGCGCGGGAAGCCGAAGATCTTCGTTTCCCATGGGATCGGAGATCCCGTTCTTCCTTTCGGCAACACTCGGGACCTGCTCGTGCCCCAGCTCAGAAGCGAAGGCTACAATGTCGAGCTCGCTTTGTTCCAGGGCGTGCACGAGGTCCCTTTCGATATCGAGACGCGGGGAATGGACTGGTTTCTCGCAGCCAACAGTTAGCAGCTCGGCAGCACGTTTTGCATGGCCGCCCGATAGACGAAAATTGCGGTTGGAGATTGGCTCTGGTGCTTCTTCCAGTCTCCACGGCATCTTCTGGCCACCACAACATAGAAAGGCACATGGCTTCGATCCCCACTCGTACGCTTGCTCTTGTCACAGCAGTAGCAGGCAGCCTGGCCTTCACTATTGCGAAGTCGGCACTGCCGGTTGTTGCAGCCAATGACAACCGCATACCCGCCGGCATTGTGAAGAACGACACTCTCAGCATTCACCTTGTCGTGCGAATGGCGCGCTGGTATCCCGAGGCTGCCGACGGTCCGTTCGTCGATCTCCCTGTTTTTTCGGAAGAAGGAAAGGCGCCGAGTATCCCCGGTCCGCTCATTCGCGTACGTGAAGGCACGACGATTGTCGCCAGCGTTCGGAATGAGCTCACCGATTCCACTCTCTGGGTGCACGGATTGGCGTCACGTCCCGCGGCCGATGACAGCACCGCGATAAAGCCGGGCGCTGCGCACACGTTCACGTTCAAGGCAGGTGTGCCGGGTACCTACTTTTATTACGCGAAAGCTGGAACGGTGAACTACGACGTTCGTGAGCGCGAACAACTTTCCGGCGCATTCGTTGTCGATCCGCGCGGCGCGCGCGTTAACGATCGCATCCTGATGATCAACATCTACGGCGAGCCGGTTGACTCGACAACCTACGACAACGCCCTTGCAATCAACGGAAAATCATGGCCATTCACCGAGCGGATGTCGGCGAACATTGGCGACACGGTTCACTGGCGAGTCATCAACGCCAGCATTCGTTCGCATCCGATGCACCTGCACGGATTCTACTTCCGTCTGGACGCCCAGGGATCACCTCTATCTGACAGCGTAGTTGCACCCAATCGGCGCCAGTCTCTGGTCACGAAGCATATGCCGCTCGGGTCCACGATGGCGATTACATGGGTCCCGAACCGCCCCGGCAACTGGCTCTTTCACTGTCACTTCACATTTCATGTGAATGAAGGAGCACGATTCGGCTTCAGGCCCGGACACGGCGACATGCACATGGACGACGCCGATCCAATGAAGCACATGGCCGGTCTCGTTACCGGCATCACCGTCAAGAATCCGAGACACGGTTATCATCGTCTCGCGGCTTCGCTTCCCGTCCGGAGGCTGCGGCTCTACACGGACGACAGGGTTGCCACAGCAACCTCACCGCTCGTTACCTCTTACGTTCTGCAACGCGGGGCAATGCCACCGGCGAAAGACTCAATAGAAAAACCCGCTCAGCTGATTCTGCTCACGGAAGGACAGCCGACCGAGGTAACGATCGTGAATCGCGCGCACGCTGCGACTTCGGTTCATTGGCACGGTATCGAGCTCGAGAGCTACAATGACGGCGTTGCCGGATGGAGTGGAGCCGCGACGTCGCTCGCTCCGATGATCGCACCGAACGATTCGTTCATCGCCCACCTCGTTCTTCCCCGCGCCGGAACGTTCATCTATCACACGCATCTGAACGATCTTGAGCAGCTGACATCGGGTGCCTACGGCCCGATCATCGTCATGGAACCGGGAAAGACGTTCGACCCGAAGACTGATCACGTCTTCACAGTAGGCTGGATCGGCGAGTCCGGTCGCCTCGCCATGAACGGCGACTCTGCACCACCGCCGATGGAAATGAAGTATGGATCCACACATCGGCTGCGCTTCGTCAACATTGGGGCAGCCAGTCGATACAATTTTGCCCTGCGACAGGATTCGACTCGCATGACCTGGCGACCGAGAGCGAGAGATGGTGCTGACCTTCCAGCTGCACTTAGAGTCGACGGCCCCGCGTTTCAACCGCTCAGTACCGGCGAGACTTTCGACGCAGAGTGGACACCTCCTGCGCGTGGCAGCTACATGCTCACCGCGATGAACAGCGGTAAGAACTACGCGAAGGTGGAGATCATTGTTCGGTAATTAGTACCGTTTTAATACTAATTACATCGCCTGGAGAATGGCCTTGTATCGCGGCATGTCTCGTATGGAATCGAGATCACTGTCATGTTCGAGCCAGGCTTTGTCTCCCCAGCCTTTCTCTACCGCATGCTCGAGCGCCTCGAGAGACTCGTTCGTCATTCCAAGTTGCGCATACGTACAGCAGACGTTGTAAAGCAGCATCGGATCATCGGGATCGACCTGGATCCCGCGTTTGATGAAATCAACTGCGCGATCCCTTTCTCCGATTATCGCGTTTGCAATAGCGCCCAGTATGCATGCGCGGGGATCGTCCGGGTTGAGCTCGAGATGCACGTCGATCAGCTTCGCCTGCCTCTTATACGACGCAATCGCTTCGTCTTTCTTTCCGAGCGCAATCTGGGCCTGTCCGAGGAAGCCGGCAGCTTGATAATCCTCGGGGCGAAGTACCGAAGCACGCTCAAACAGCTTTGCGGCTTCGTCATACTTCCCCTGAGACAAGCGGGATCGTCCGTACCAGTGGACGGCGTCGAACAGCTTGGGGTCAAGACGTATCGCGGTCTCGAACTCGTTCACCGCCTCATCGAACTTCTTGAACATTGAGAGCACGAGTCCGCGGGACACGTGCGCTTCGGCAAGGTCTGGCTCGAGGTCGAGTGCTCTGGTGCTGGCGATGTCGGCTTGGCGAAGATTGAATTCTCTCGCATCGAAGTACGTATAGAGCTGCGAGTAGCAGTCGGCCACACCCGCATATGCCCGTGCATATTCGGGATCGATCTCCGTCGCCTTGTTGAACATCTGCTTGGCGTACTCGAGACTCTTTCTGCGAAGCTGATGGAAATACTGTCGACCGCGCAGATAGTAGTCGTAGGCCTGAACGTTTACCGCGCGGGCCTTCTCGATCTGCTTCTTCTCGCCTTCTGTCAGTATCACTCGCAACGACTTCACAATCGCCTGCGAGATGTCATCCTGAATCGCGAACACGTCCTCCATCTCGCGATCGTACCTTTCCGACCACAGCTGATATCCGTCGGCGACGTTGACCAGCTGCGCCGTGATTCGCAGTCTGTTTCCCATCCGTCTGACGCTGCCATCGAGAATCGTCGATACGCGAAGTTTCCTGCCGACTTCCGCGAGGTCTTCGTTCTTGCCTTTCAGGGCGAACGAAACCGTGCGCGACGCAACGCGGAGGGCCTGAATCTTCGACAGCGCGTTGATGATCTCTTCGGCCATGCCGTCCGCGAAGTATTCGTTCTCCGCATCGTTGCTCATGTTCGCGAACGGCAGCACCGCGACGGATTTCGCTGTCGCGATCGTCTGCTGCGGCATCGTTGTCGTATCGGTCGGAGTAGTCATGCTTCCCGAACCGAGCGCCTGCGCGAATTGTGCGGAAGTCTTGTAACGGTCTGATATCTCGGACGCCATCGCGCGCGTAACCGCTCTCTCGACAGGCTCGGGAATGCTGCTCCGAATGCTGCGCACCGGTTTCACAGTCTCTGTAAACCGCTTCGCCATTACAGCCTGCGGAGTCGCGCCGCTGAATGGACGCTCCCCTGTCAGCATCTCATATACAACACATCCAAGACTGTACTGGTCACTCCGGCCGTCGAGGTTCGTCTCCCCCGCCGCCTGCTCCGGACTCACGTACGCCGGCGTTCCAATCATCATCCCGGCTTGCGTGATCGTGTCCGATCCGGCGGAGCTGACGGCCTTCGCGATTCCGAAATCCATCACCATCGCCTCGCCTTCGTACAGCATCACGTTCTCAGGCTTGATGTCGCGATGAACGATTCCCTGTCGGTGCGCATAGTCGAGCGCCGACGCGATCGCGCGTCCGTGATGGATTGCTTCTTCTATTGGAAGCTGATGATCGCGATCGAGCCGCTCCCGCAGCGACTCGCCCTCCACGTACGGCATGACGTAATACAGGAATCCATTGGCATCGCCGGAGTCGTGCAGTGGCAGGATGTGCGGATGATTCAACCGTGCCGCGAGCTTGATCTCTCTAAGAAAACGCTCGGGGCCAAGCGATGCTGCGAGATCCGGATGCAAAACCTTGAGCGCAACCAGCCGCTCGTGCTTTCCGTCCTGCGCTAGATACACGGTCGCCATTCCACCGCGGCCAAGCTCGCGATCAATGGTATACGTATCGCTCAGTGCGCTTCGAAGACGGTCGAGCGGAAGTTGGGTCTGCATCACATCCCGCGCATGATTGCCTGAAATCTCGGATTGTCACGAAGGGCATTCAGATCGGGATCGTGATCCAGCCACTCCTTGTGCCCGAATCCCTTGTCAACCGCGCGCTCCAGACATGCGATCGCCTCGTCGTTTCTGCCAAGCAGCGTGTATGTGCAGCAGACGTTGTAGAGAAGCATCGCATCGTCCGGATCGATCACCATCGACCTTTCGGCGTAAGCGAGCGCCTTCCCCTCGTCACCGAAGCTGGCATAGGTCGCCGCGAGAAGATTGGCGGCGCGGGCGTCAGAAGGGTTGAGCTCCAGCCGCTCTTCCATGAGCCTGATCGATCGGCGGTCTGCAACTGCACTTTCCTCCTTCATTCCCAACGCCTTGTAAGCCTGCGCCAGGAAACTCGGCGCCTGGTAATCCTCAGGGCGGAGGATCTGCGCACGCTCATACATCTTTGCCGCTTCCTGAAAGCGTCCTTCAGCTTCGAGCGCCCTTCCATACCAGTAAGCGGCCTCGAAGAGTTTTGGATCGAGTTTCATCGCTGTCTCGAATTCCCTTTCGGCCTCGTCGAACCTCTTGATCAGCGAAACAGCGAGCCCGCGAGCGACATGCGCTTCCGCAAGGTCGGGCTCGAGCTCGAGCGCTTTCGCGCTTGCAATGTCCGCCTGCTTCAGGTTGAACTCGCGCGCATCGAAGTACATGTAGAGCAGCGAGCAGGTGTCGGCGACGCCTGCATACGCGCGCGCGTATTCGGGATCGGTTTCGACTGCGCGGTTGAACATCTGCCGCGCGTACTCGAGACTCTTCCGGTGGATGTGATAGTACTGGCGCCCGCGAAGATAATAGTCGTACGCCTGAACGTTCTCGACGCGCGCTTTCTCGATCTGTTTCTTCTCGCCTTCACTCAGGATCACCTTCAGCGCTTTCACAATTGCCTGCGAGATGTCGTCCTGAATGGCGAACACGTCCTCCAGCTCGCGATCATACCGCTCTGACCACAGGTGGTATCCGTCGGCGACGTTCACAAGCTGTGCAGTGATGCGAAGGCGGTTGCCCATTTTTCTCACGCTGCCCTCGAGAACCGTCGACACCTTGAGCTTGCGGCCAATCTCTCCCACATCCTCGTTCTTGCCCTTGAACGCGAACGAAGAGGTGCGTGCGGCAACGCGCAGTGACTGCACCTTGTTGAGAGCATTGATGATCTCTTCGGCCATCCCGTCGGTAAAATACTCGTTGTCCGCGTCGGCGCTCATGTTGGTGAACGGAAGCACGGCCACTGATTTTGCTGCTGACACCACTGTCTGTGGCAGCGAAGCCGTATCAGTTGGCGTGATCATGCTGCCTGCACCAAGTGCCTGGCCAAACTGTGCTGAGGTCGAGTAGCGCCCGGCAGAGTCAGTGGACATGGCGCGCGTCACCGCCTTCTCGACCGATTCCGGAATCGAGCTTCGGATCGACCGCAGCGCTTTTGGCATTTCTGTGAAACGCTTCGCCATGACCGCCTGAGGCGTCGCGCCGCTGAATGGACGCTCACCGGAAAGCATCTCATAGATCACGCACGCAAGGCTGTACTGATCACTTTTCCCATCGAGGTTGGTCTCGCCGGCGGCCTGTTCGGGACTCAC
>JBDTNA010000212.1:0-5965 GCA_039933985.1 Gemmatimonadales bacterium
GGCCTGCGGGGATCCGCAGCCCGCAGGCAATCCGAAGACCGCAGCCCGCAGTTAGCCCGCAAGCCGCAGTGCGGAGTTCTGTACCGCAGTCCGTAGTCCGCAGTCCGCAGCATGTCATGTTCGGTGATTGTAAGAAGCATGGCGCGTCCGTAGAGACCTCCAGATATTGGAGGCCGTCCCCGGACATTCCCTCAGCCACCCCTCCATGAAATCCAACATCACGTTAGCCCTTGCGGCGGTGCTGCTCGGCACCGGCTGCGCACAGGCATCGGGCAAGACGACTCAGGCGCCCGCACCTTCGGGCCCGGCGGCCTCAGCACAAGCAACCCCGGGCGGAGCGAAGCCCGCTGGCGCCCCAGCCGCGGCTCCGGCATCGGACAAGAAATCGATCGCTTCAGTCGTGAAGCCGATGAAGAAGACCGACGGTCTCTTTGCGATTTATCAGGATACCGCGAATGGATCGCTGATGATGCTCGTCTCGAAGGACAAGATCGGGAAGGAGTTCATCTACTTCACTCACGTCGTCGACGCACCGATTGTGGCAGGCGGATTTCGCGGTGCGTTCGGAAGCAACAACATCTTCACGGTCCGTCGCCATTTCAATCGCCTCGAGTTCGTGACGCAGAATCCCTCGTTCTGGTTCGACAGTGGCAGCGCGCTGAGTCGCGCGGCATCGGCGAACATCAGCACATCAACAGTCGCCGTTCAGGACATTGTGGCCGAGGACAGCGCGAGCTACCTCATCAAGGCCGATGATCTGTTCATGACTGAGGCTTTCACGCAGATCCGTCCCACGCCAAATCCGCTGGCCCGACCGGGAGAGCAGTTCACGCTCGGCGGACTCAGCAGGGGAAAGACGCGTGTCACGCGAGTGAAGAACTATCCGGCGAACACTGATGTCACCGTCGATTACGTCTTCGAGAATCCGACTCCGCTGAATCGCGGCGGTGCCGACGTCACTGACGCCCGTAATGTGAGCATCGTCGTCCAGCATTCGCTGATCGAGATGCCGAAGAACAACTACCAGCCGCGCTTCGACGATCCTCGGGTTGGATTCTTCACGCAGGAACAGACCGACATGGTCTCGATCAGCGCTGCTCCGTATCGCGACCTTATCAATCGCTGGAATCTGGTGAAGAAGGATCCGAACGCCGCGATCTCCGAGCCCGTCGAGCCGATCACATGGTGGATCGAGAACACGACGCCGGTTGAATTCCGCGAGACGATCAAGAAAGCGGGTGAGATGTGGAACGGTCCGTTCGAGGCAGCAGGCTTCAAGAACGCTGTCGTGATCAAGATTCAGCCTGACGATGCCGACTGGGATGCAGGCGACATCCGGTACAACGTGCTTCGCTGGACATCGTCACCGAACCCGCCGTTTGGCGGCTACGGCCCGACATTTGTGAATCCGCGCACCGGCCAGATCATCGGCGGCGACATCATGCTCGAGTACATCTTCGTCACGAACCGCGTTCGCCAGGAGAAAGCGTTTGCGACCGCGGCGATGAACATTGAAGCGGACGACATGGGGAACGCCGACGGAAAGCGCTGCTCATATGCGGACCAGCTTCAGCTGAACGTGATGACGGGAATGCAGGCGCTCGTGGCGAAAGGCGCAACGCAGATCGAGATGCGCGACTACATCAACCAGGCGATCACCGGACTCATCCTTCATGAGATGGGGCACACCATGGGCCTCAATCACAACATGAAAGCGAGCCAGATGCTTTCGCCGAAAGAGATCAACGATCGCTCGATTACCGGCTCGAAGGGCGTCATGGGATCGGTGATGGACTACGAGATCGTCAATCTGGCAGGAAAGGGACAGACGCAAGGTGACTATTTCTCGAGCCGCCCGGGCCCGTACGACATCTGGGCGATTCAGTTCGGCTACACCCCGCCGCTCTCCGATCCCGCCGCGGAAAGAGCGCGCATGAATGCGCTACTCGCGCGCTCGACCGAGCCCGATCTCATTTTTGGGAATGACGCCGACATCACCAACGCGAACAGCGGTATCGATCCGCGCGTGAACGTCAACGACATGACGAACGATGCGATCGGCTACATGTCCGACCGGTTCGAGGTCATCGGAGACCTGATGTCGACGCTGCCGACCCGATACAATACACCCGGTCAGTCGTATCACGAGCTGCGTAACGCCTATCTCGTGCTGACGGGCCAGATCAACACGGCTTCGACTGTTATCGCCCGTTATGTTGGCGGCGTTTACGTTGACCGCTCGTTCTCGGGTCAGCCGGGAGCAAAGAAACCGTTCACGCCGGTCAGCCGGGCCGATCAGAAGCGTGCGATGGCTTCGCTTGCGAAGAACGTATTCGCACCAGCCGCATTCAATTCGCCGTCCGGGCTGTACAGCTACCTCCAGATGCAGCGTCGCGGCTTTGGCTTCTTCGGAAACCCCGAGGATCCAAAGATTCACGATCGCGTTCTTCAGATTCAGCGCAACGTGCTTGGCCATCTTCTCGCCCCGCGCGTGCAGACACGCATCACGGATTCACGCCTCTACGGCAACGAGTATCCGCTGGCCGAGGTCATGGCAGATCTGACGTCAGCGATATTCGATACAGATGCGCGCAGCAACGTGAACACGTTCCGTCAGAATCTCCAGATGGAGTACGTAAACCGTCTGGTGGCGATGATCTCTGCTCCTACTAAGGCGCCGTTCGACTATCCGTCCCAGTCGGCCGCACTCGCGAGCCTGAGATCGATTCAGACGAAGATCGCGGGAAAGTCTGGTGTGAACGCTGAAACATCGGCTCACACTCGCAACGTGCTCTTCACGATCGAGAAGGCTCTGAAGACCGACTGACAAGCCGCTCGTCAAAAAAAAAAGGGGCGGAGAGAAATCTCCGCCCCTTTTTTTGCACACGCGCCGGTGAGTTCTACGTTCGCGCAGCGATTCGTTTGAGTGCCTGCACCGCTTGCACTGTCTCCGCTGTCGGCAGCGCGCCCCTCACAACTTGAGCGACGAGCTTGTCGTCCCGATCGTAGAGATCGTTTCCAAAGTAGAGCTGTCCGTCGCGAATGTATGCCGTCCCATACGCTATGTAGACCGGGATCTTCTTTGGCAGCTTGATGGAATGGTTGTCTGCGCCGTGCAACTCCTGATCGACCTTTCCTGCATCCCAACCGAGCACCCATTGCGCCAGCTCCGCCGGCTTCTCTACACGGATGCATCCATGACTGAAGGCGCGGACGTCCTTGTCGAACAGCTCGTGATTCGGAGTGTCGTGCAGATAGATGTTGAAATCGTTCGGGAAAAGAAATTTCACGAGCCCGAGTGAGTTCTTGTCTCCTGGTTTCTGCCGAACGCGCGTCGCGCCGCCTTCCTGGTAGAGCTCGTAGTTGTTGGCTTCGAGATACCCGGGATCCGCATCGATCTTTGGGAAGATCTCCTTTGCCGCAATATCGGGCGTGACATTCCAGAAAGGCCTGAATACGACGAGCTCCATAGAGTCAGAGAAGACCGGAGTCGCCTTGTCTTCGTAGTCCTGCCCGACGATGACTTTCATGTCGAGAGTTTTTTGTCCGGCGTCGTATGCCTCGAGGCGGAATGCCGGGACGTTCACATAGATGAAGCGGTTGCCAAGGTTACGCGGCAGCCAGCGCATTCGCTCGAGATTCGCTGCGATCTGCGACACGCGATAGATCGCGGGTTGATTGAGTGCGGTAACCGTCTCCGATCCAAGCGCGCTGTCGACGACGATTCCATGTCGTGCCTGAAACTCGGCGACCGCCGCAGCGAGTGAGTGGTCATAGACCGACGAGACGGCATTCGTCTGACTTGCAGGCTTCGCTGTCGCTTCGGCCGGTGCAGCGCCGAGTCCTTCGAGCGCGAGTCTCTGTCGAAGGGTAGCGACGCGTGCGGCCGACATGCGCCCGCCTGGCTTTGCAGCCGCGCCCGCAGGAATCGCCGGCCATCCGCCTTTCAAGGTGATCTGCTGAAATCGATCGAGCTCTTTCCTGAGCGCCGCGTAGTCCGGATCCTGCGGGCGCATCGATGCAATCGATTTGTCCAATGCAGAGCCGCGAAGTGATCGCGCGAGCGCAGAGTCCACATTCTCTTCCTGCGGATCGATGTGCCAGTTTTGCGCAACCGTTTTGGGATCGACCTGGCCCGTGAGATAGTCTTCGCCAATTGCGCTGAATGCGGCCGTCAGAAGCACGTCGGTTTCGGCAAGCTGCTCTGCCGTCGGGTTCTTAGTCTGGCTGACTGTGGTCATCGCCTGCGCCAGCGCGCCGATCGGGTAAGCATCCATCCGCATTCCATCCTGCTCTGCCTGAAGAACAGAATTGGCAAGCGCGTAGGCGCGGTCTTCGTGGAGCCCGTCGGACTTAAGCCACAGGGGATTGTTGCCGTATTGTTTGTAGAGTCGGCGGGCATGTGTCCACTGATCGTCGTCGATCTTGGCCGGCGCAGGTCCGGCAAGCCGTTTCTTCATTGCTGCTTCGATCGCCGCTGCGGGAACTCCCTTTACAGAGGTCAGCTTCTCTGGCGACCAGCCCTTGTCGATTGAAACGGCGGTCGATGAGCCGCCGCCGGATTTGTCTCCACTGCAAGCAGCCACCAGCGTGACTGTGAATGCGACGAAAAGAGTCGCCGAGAACTTTATGTGACGCATTAAGGCCTCTGAATCGGGTTCAACCGCGTACTTGGTGCCTCCACCCAACGGCGGAGGGTTGCCAGAAAGGCGAGATTCGGGCCATCGCAACTGTCCCTCTTAATGAGGTGACTCATCTTTAGGAAATGCATCGCGACCTCTCCGACCTCACCGACCTTCATCTCCTCCTACTCGGCGCCCTCTGGACGGCGAGTGAGGCTACGATCGCGCAGATCTACGACTCGATTGGGGAGAAACACGATGTGTCGGCGAAAACGATCGCCACACTGCTTGGCCGTCTCGAGAAGCGGAAGCTCGTTTCGCATGTCACTGTCGGGCGGGAAGGAGTGTATCGGCCGCTCGTGACTCGCCGCGAAGTTCTTGTTTCGCGCGTGGGCGGAGTGCTCGCGAGTGTATTCGCCGCCGAGGATGATGCGATTGGCGCAGCGGCGGTGCGGAAGAAGCACGTTCGGGAAGACGACCGTGAGAAGCTGCTCGATCTTCTCAAGCGGGCCGAGCGCGACGTGAAGGAGAATTGATGCTTCACATCGCCGCGACGGCGGTCCTTACGTACGCAATGCACAGCGCTGTCATCTGTGTGCTCGCATTCATTATGGTGCGGGTGGCGCGACTCGATGCTGCGAGCAGGTGCGTCGTCTGGCGAGCGGCTCTGTTTCTTCCGCTGGTCACTGCGACGTTCGCCGTATCGATAGCGGCGAAAGAGTCCGGCGGTGTGACGCAAATCAGCGTCATAGAACCGATGCGCAGCGTGATGCCATCGCAGTTCAGACGACGCAACGTCGAAATGATCGTGACTGCAATCAAGGGACGCCCAGAGACCCGCACGACGGAAGTTGACGACCCGCTGTCGCAAGCGAGTTCCCTCGGCATTGTACTGCTTGCTGTGTCGATGTGCAGTGTGGGCCTGGTCACTCATCTCCGGCGCACTTCCAGAATCAGGACAATGCTGCGCGCGCGAACACCTGCCAGACGCGTCGACCCTGTTGTGGCGCGTCGCAGCATCGCGATGACCGAATCGGAGCTGATCGAGATTCCGATTGCTTTGCGCGGCCGCGAGATATGCATCCCAGGCCGGACATTCCAGACGATTGGCGATGCGGAGCGAACGAGCGTGCTCCTTCATGAAATTGCGCACATCGAACGGAACGATCCGCTCTGGATGGATGCATCACGCGCTGTTTGTTCGATGACCTGGTGGCAGCCGCTCACCCGGATTGTGTGTGAACGGCTCGAGCTCGACACCGAAGCAGCCGCCGACGAACGCGCGGTCGCGCTGGGAGCGCCCCCGCATGCGCTCGTCGCCGGCCTCGCATACTTCGCGGGCC
>JBDTNA010000213.1:0-5910 GCA_039933985.1 Gemmatimonadales bacterium
CGACGATGTGTTCTATCATCGAAGCAAGCTAATCGGCGGCGCAGCTATGCGATGCTTTGGCTCGGGAGACATCTGCGCGCGGCTGCTTGCGTGGTTCCGCAGTCCGGCTGTTCTTGGTCGCGCCAGCGCATCGGCACGGCGAGTCGTGCAGGGAGGAATCGGTGCTGCCGAGAGATCGACCGAGCTGGTAGAGTCTCTCTTTTAGATCTGCCGATCGCCTAGCCCGGCGGTGGCGGTAATGGAGTTGCGCGTTCGGGCGCGGGCGGATGCAGATAGAATCCCTGCACGAGATGAACGCCGAGCTGCTTGACGGTTTCGTACTCTTCGGCGGTCTCGACCCCTTCGGCGATCACCATCGCGTTCTGGTCGTTTCCAAATCCGACCATCTTCTCGACGAGACTCTGCTTGATGAAGTTGACGTCGATGCAGTTGATGAGTGAGATGTCGAGCTTGATGAAGTTCGGCTCGAGGTTGGCGATCGAACCAAGTCCGGCGTAACCACTGCCGGCATCGTCGACAGCGAATCGGTAACCGCTGTCGCGAAACTCCTGAAGCCGCCCGCGGAATTTCGGATAGTCACGGATCGCCGTTCTTTCAGTAATCTCGAGCACGACCTTGCTGGGATCCTTCACATCGAGATCGGTCTCCTTGAACATCGGATCGGTAAAATCGTGCGGATCCACATTGATGAAGAGCAGCTGGTTGTCGGTAAGGCGCTCTTTCATTCCGGAGATCGCTGTGTTCCGGCAAAGCCGGCTCAGCTCCCAGATCATGTCCGTCTGCTCGGCAACCTCGAACATCACTTCGGGGCGGCGCATCGACTTCATCGTCCCACGCGCCAGTGCCTCGTAGCCGAAGATCGCCTGCGTGTCCGTCACTACTATAGGATGGTAATCGATGTAGAGACTACCGGTCCTGAGCGTCTCGCGGAGATCAGCCGCCTTCTGGGCGAACTCGCGCTGCTCGACGGAATTTGACGAGCTCGCCGCGTCGCGAATCGCCCGGAAGATCTGACGGTCGAGCCGAATCTTTGGATCGTAGTGGATATGCGAGCTGCCGACGAACGTATCGAAGAGCGAAGCGATCTCGTCGCCATGCTCATCTTCGATTCGCTTCGCGATGTATGTGTGGAGCTTTGCCGTAAGCTCAGTGATTGCATCGACAGTCGGAACAGCGACGTCGGGCGGCGGAATGTGGAAGAGAACGAAGTCGTCGTCGTTTGTGAAATTGACTCCGATCTCCGAGCCCGCAAACTTGCTCGCGGCGACGAACTCGCGGATCGCCATCGCGGTCGTCTGAAGGATCTCGTCCAGCTTTTCCCAGCCGAATATCTCCTCGATCTTCGTGTAGCGGTCGAAGTTGAAATAGAGAACGAGAAGCTCTTTGCGCTCCTGAATCGCTTGTCGGTGCGAATCGATCAACGCCGATACGGTCGGCAGCTTTTGCTCCGAGCCGCCGCGAAACAGTCTTCGGTAGTTCGGCAAGATCAGCGAGCTTGAGCGAGCTGAGCGATGTTGCGCTCCACCACCGCTGCAAGGTTCGCAAGCTCGAACGGCTTCTCGACGTAGTCATCTGCTCCTGTCTCGATAGCTTGCCGCTTGTCCATCCAGTCCTGGAGAGCCGTCACCATCACGACGCGCAGCGGGCGGCCTTCTGCATTCGCTTTCATTTCGCGGCATACCTGCCATCCGTCGCGGCCCGGCATCATTACGTCGAGCAGTACCACAACAGGCTGAACCGTCTTGAATAGCGCCATCGCTTCATCGCCGTTGTAGGCAACGGAGATGGGATACCCGCGAGACTCGAGGTAGTCACGAATGATGTTGGCATTGTCCTCGTTGTCGTCTACGACGAGGATTGGCGGCAGAGTTGGATCGGTCATCTTTTTCTACGTTGGGGTGGCGGGCGATTCATGGCAAGTGCCAGGCCCCGGCCGCTTGACTTCGGCTGTCACCGCTTACAGCGTGAAAGAAGGAACAGATTCCTTTGAGGATGGCTATGCTCCATGCCGACAATTTAGTGGTCGTGGCGGTGACTGCGACACTGCTCGCCGCCGGCCCGCCGACCGCGTCACTCCGCGCACAGGCTTCGACGCCGCATCGCGTTGCCGGCATCGTGATCGACCAGGCGCGGACACCGGTGCCCGGCGCCGAGCTCACGCTCCGTCGCGGGAGCCAGTCAATGAAGACCAGGTCGAACGATTCAGGACGCTTCGACTTCGGCCAGCTTTCTTCCGGCCCGGTCGCTATCGCGGTCCACCGCCTCGGCTTTAGAGAGCGCACGGTGAACGTAGAAGTTGGTTCGGCCGCCGCTCAGTCCGATCTCGAGATCGATCTCCTTGCTATTCCGGCCGATATCGAGGCAGTGGTCATTGACGGCACGGGAGGCAGGCTGCAGGAATTCGCGGAGCACAGAAAGCAGCGAAAATTCGGACACTTTTTCGACCAGAACGAAATCCGGTCGAAGAATCCTCGATTCGTCAGCGAGTTGTTCAGGGGAATTCCCGGCGCGCGACTCTTTCCCGCCGCGGGCGGCGGATCAAGGTTGCTTCTGCGCGAGTGCCGGCCAAGGATCTGGCTGGATGGCGTGGTGGCTCAGGACGCCGAAATAGACGAAGTAATCGCTCCGTCCGAGATCGCCGGCATCGAGATCTACTCGTCGTGGGCGGGAATTCCTGCGCAATACCAGGACCGGGAGAACCGAGCGTGCGGGGTAGTTCTCATCTGGTCGAGGCAATCCTGAACTTGTGCAGCTCAGGGCCTCGCAATACTTGATATGAAAAGCCCCTCGACAATTTCGAGGGGCTTTTCCGTTCACAACAGCAATCGCCAAAAACTACGGCGGCGGTGCCTGACCCCTGACGCCGCATCCGGTGAAATAGGTCGGTGCAGCCGTCGGGCTCTTGTCCCAGTACATCCGTGAGTTGAATGTGTCCGGCCCCTGCGCGGTTATGGCGGCGTTGACGTTCGCGAGATTTACCGACGTTTCGGTTATCGAGTACTGGAAGCGGCGCGGTACGGTGCTCTGCGTCGCGGCCAGCCCCGGCTGAACGGACATAGGCTGGCAAGTACGCCGCCATTCAGCCCACGCCTGCCCGCCGTCGGTGTACAGCGCGATCCATTTCTGCTGGGCGATCTGCGCGAGACCCGCGGTACCACCCTTATATGCGACCGAACCCTGTGCGAGATATGCATCGATATCAGATGAGCCCACGCCCCACTGGTCCATCGAAGCTCTGATACCAGCGTTGTAGTGACTCGCCGCCGACCCAGCGACCGTCGCAAGCCCACGCTCGACGGCTTCGGCCTTGATGAATTCCACTTCGGCGTACGTCATGATGAATGACGGGAAGCTGTTGCCGGATCCTCCATAGAACCCATACGCCGTATTGCCGGGATAAAAAACCGCACCCGGTCGCGACGCCGAGGTTATGTAGGGCGCCGCGTCCGACGCGAGAAGCGCGTTTGGTGCACCCTTGTAAACCGTCGGGTCCGCCGGAGTCGGCTGCGCGTAGATCGGAATACGAGGATCGTTGTTCGCCTTCAACAGATTCATGAGGACGAGCGAGATCCGGTGGTCATCACGTGTCGAGAAATTCAACGCCCACGGATTGTTGTATACACCGTCGCCAGGCCATGTCAGCTCCGCGTTGTCGGCATTGGACTGGAACACTCCACCCGGAGCCGCGAACGCCGCGGCGAGCTGAGTTCGTGTCGTGGCATTGTCCACATTCACGAGCTGCAGTGCATATCGCGCACGGAGCGAGTTGGAGAAACGCTGCCAATTCGTGAGGCTGCCTCCGTAGATCGGATCGCCGCCACCGAGATTTCCACCACCACCTTGCATGTCCTTGCTCGCCTTGTCGAGCACGGTGAAAAAATCTGCGTAGATGTTCTTCTGCGGATCGTATGTCGGAGAGAGGCTGCCACCGTCGGCATCGCCCTTCAGTGCGTTGACGTACGGAATGTCTCCCCAGGTGTTGGTGAGATAACCGAACTCCCACGTTCGCATCACGAGCGCCGGTCCGTACACCCCGGCCTCGCCCGCTTCCGTGCCCTTCTCGATGACCTTCTGGTAATCCTCGAGTTCCTGGATGTACGGGTTATCGAAATAGGTTTGCGTTGAACCGCCGGTGAGGCGCGCGTAACGATCCTCATCCGGGTACTGCACCTCGGCCAGGTGTTGTGCGACGAACTCGGTGCCGCGCAGATCGTAGTTCGCTCCGAGCCAGAGGTTCACGCCGCGGACGGCGCCAGCGGTAAACAGTGTCGCCGCCGGTACGTCTTCCGGACTGTTCGGATTCTTGTTGAGACCAGTCAGCTTGTCGTTGTTACATGCGGTGGCTGCAAGCGCCAGCGCGATAACGGAAGCGACAGTCCCTGTTTTGATATTGGTCATTGTCGGTTCCCGGTTACGGTGTGATACGGAAGCTGACACCCCAGCTCCGCGCATTCGGAAGTGCGGCGAACTCTACTCCCTGGAAGTTGCCGATGCTGTACGAGAACTCGGGATCGATGTTCGGAACGTCGGTCCAGGTAAAGAGATTGCGTCCCGTCAGCGATACGTTCACCGCCCGCGCGTTCAGCCGATTCGCCCATTTTGCAGGAAGGTCAAACCCGAAGCGCAGCTCGCGCAGCTTTGTCCAGCTTGCGTCATACACGTACGGTTCCATCACCGGGAAAATGTTCTGGAAGTACTGCTCGGCCGTCACGCGCTCGGTGTTCGGCTGGCCCGTGTTGATGTCTATCCCGTCGACTACAATTCCCGGATTGTCAAAATCGACTTCTCGGCCTTTCAGAGAGCTTTTCAGAACGCCTGAGTATTCGCCGAAGAAGTTGGTGATGCTCACGATGTTTCCGCCCCGACGCATGTCGATCAGCGCGTTCAGCGAGAAGTTTCTGAACCTGAAGGAATTGTTCCAGCCTCCGGTCCAGTCCGGCTGGATGTTGCCGAGAACCTTTCGCTCGCCGAGAACGGTGATTCCACCGTCCGTGTAAATCTTGCCGGTCGCCGAGTCCCGATCGAAGGCGTAACCGAATATTGAGCCGTAGGGCTCGCCTTCACGCGCCTCGATATTGGTATACCAGCTCGAGCCGACCACGAAGGTGGTGATCCCCGGTGCGAGCTTGTCCACCATGCTCTTGTTTCGAGAATAGTTGAACGTAGAAGTCCACTCGAGCCCATTCGAGTTTCTGAATGGGGTTACGCCCAGCAGAAAGTCTATTCCTTTGTTGCTGATCTTTCCGGCGTTCACGGCCTTCGACTGAAAACCGGACGTGGGCGAAACCGGAATAGTGAATATCTGGTTGCGTGTTGCCTTGTCGTACCAGCTCAGATCGAGGGTGGCGCGCCCCTCGAGCATGCTCAGCTCGAGTCCCGCCTCGAGAGCCTTTGTCTTCTCGGGAAGAAGTGCCGCATTCGCAATGAAGTTCTGCAGCGAGAACTGCGGCAGGCCCGCGAACTTGTTGGCCAGACCGCCATACGTCGTGCGCAGCTGGTAAGGTCCCGCGTCGGCGCCGACGCTCGCGGTGGAGGCGCGGACCTTGGCGTACGTGAGGAACCGGCTGGTGAGCGACGGAATAGCCTCGGTAAGAACCGCCGATGCGCTTAGAGACGGATAGAAGTAGGAGTTCTTTCCATCGGGGAGCGTGGAAGACCAGTCATTTCTGCCGGTTCCCTCAACCGTCAGCCAGTTGAACATCGTCACAGCAAGATCGCCGTACGCGCCGTTCACCTGACGTCGTGAGTCGAACTGTCCGAGTGTCGGAGTGACGGCTGCGTTGGTGACATTGTAGATGCCGGCAACCGACAATCCTGTCGTCACCGTCGAGGTGGTGTTGAGCGTCTCCTGATGAGTTCCAGCACCAACCGTTGCGGTGTGGCAGACTTCATCCCGGGCTCATTCGGCAC
>JBDTNA010000214.1:0-5884 GCA_039933985.1 Gemmatimonadales bacterium
GCAGCAGACGGCGAAGAGTCCCGTCAAATCATTTCATGTGCTCGATGATTCAGGACAGCTCAAGGTCGAGCCGTTCTACGTGGTGATGGGAATCGCACCCAGCCATTACGGCGTAGCGATGCTCGTGCGCGCATCACACTCGAACGTGGTCAACATCGCTCAAAAAGGAGGAACATGCGCAGTGATGGTCAGCGCGAAGGCGCTCCACACTGCGATGTATCGCGCGAAAAGCGTGGCAAAGCCGTGATTTCCTGACCCGCGGCGGCGCGCTCCACCGGGTCCTCGGCGTCGCCTTCGGGCTCGCTGTCCTGATCGGCAACACAATCGGCGTTGGCATCTTCCGCACCCCCGGTGACATAGCCGGTCATCTGCCTAACGTCGGCTGGTTTCTCGCGGTTTGGGTGATTGGCGGGGTCTACGCCCTCCTCGGCGCGATGTCGCTGGCGGAACCGGGTGCGATGATCCAGCGCTCGGGTGGCCCATACCCGATCGTTCACCGGGCGCTCGGACCGTATGCCGGATTCGTGGTCGGCTGGAGCGACTGGTTCTCCACTTGTGCATCGACCGCGCTTGGCGCAATGGTTTTCGCCGAGTACGCGATACCCTTGCTGCCAGGGTTTCCTGGAGGCGCCGCTGCAGTCGCATGCGCGCTGGTCCTCTTGTTCGGCTTGCTGCAGTGGCGCGGTGTGAAGAGCGGAGACATTGCACAGCAGCTCCTCAGTGCAGGCAAGGCGCTGGGGTTTGGCGCTCTGATCGTCGCCTGCTTCGTCCTGGCCGTGCCCGAGCGTGCAGTAACCGCTCCTGCCGTTCTTCCCACCGGCACGGCCTTCATTGCTGCGTTTGTACTGGCGCTTCAGTCTGTCATATTCACCTACGACGGCTGGACCGGGCCCCTCTACTTCGGCGAGGAAACGGTCGACGCAGGTCGCTCAGTACCACGGGCGATGATCGCGGGTGTGCTGGTGGTGATCCTTATCTATGTCCTGCTCAACCTAGGCCAGCTCCGCGTTCTCGGTGTGGACGGGATGGCCGGCGATCCGTTCACTGCGGCGAGCACCGGCACTGCTCTGTTTGGCGCGCGCGGTGATCTCATCATCCGCCTTCTCGTGCTTTGCTCAATTCTTGGCGGTTGCAACGCGATCGTCATGATCCAATCGCGCGTCCCGCTGGCGATGGCACGCGACGGTCTGATGCCTGCCGCGCTCGACTCAGTCAACTCCGGAGGCACGCCAACCGTCGCTCACTGGACATCGATCGGGATCACGATTGGGTTCATCCTCAGCGGCACTTTCAACTCGGTGCTCGCGCTGGCCGCGTTCTTCTTCGTGTCGACCTACATAGTATGCTTCACCGCGGTATTCGCGCTGCGCAAAAAAGAGCCGGACACGCCGAGGCCATATCGCATCCCCGGATTTCCGTATACGACCGGGCTGGTGCTCCTGGGCTCGGCGGCGTTCCTGATAGGCGTGGTCCTCAGTGATCGCAGCAACTCGTTGCGCTCGGTGCTGATACTAGCCGCGAGCTATCCTGTGTATTTGCTGGTGCTGCGAATGCGGAGGCAGCAGGCGGCCTGACATGTCTTCCGCAACTACGTCAGTCTACTGTTCGATGCTGGCTAGAGGCCAGTCACTTGTCAGCTGGCGTCACCACAACATTGAACGCTGCGTCCAGACCGAGCTTGTACTCCCCCAGCTCGAGTACCGGCTGCTTGCTCCGAATCCGCCCGATGAACCGCGGCGATACGCTCGTCACCTCCAGCACGAGATCATCCGGCGAAAGAGAGAACATCCCGTTCTGCCCGCCAACGAGCACCTGATTCGTCAGGATCCTGTGATTGCTATCGATAGTGAACGTGAATCCAGAGAACCCTTTCTCCGTGTGCATCGCCGCCCACGCACCTTCGAAGATGCCTGGCACGAGTCGCGCACCGGCTCCGATGCGCGTGTATTCCGCGAACGTGCTGGGATTGGCGGGCGTGTCCGATATCAATACGCTTACGAATCGTCCCGTGCCACCTGGGTAAGAGACGGCCGACGAGGATTGAACGGTGACTTTGGTTCCGTTAACGATCAGCGTTCCGGTCGCCGGCGCAGGCGTTTGGGCAGTGAGGCTGGTAGTGGCTATAAAGGCGAGGAGGATTGCCCGCATGCTATAATGATACGCTTGCGCCCGGGTGAATGCGCCGGGCCGACCACGCAGCATCGAAAGACATGAGGCATCGCTGTTGACATCGCTTTCAGAAACATCGCTTCCAGTTGCAGCGTTCGACGAGAAGCTTCGCGCGAAGCAGCTCCAGTCAATGAAGCTGCGGGCGGCTGGCCTTCTCATTCTCGCCGCGCTCGCCTTCGCGATCTCGTACTACTTTCGTGCGCAATACGCGTGGCTCGGCTGGGTCCAGGCGTTTTCCGAAGCAGCGCTCGTCGGCGGTCTGGCGGACTGGTTTGCCGTGACCGCGCTGTTCCGGCACCCGCTCGGACTCCCGATTCCACACACAGCCATCATCCCCAGCCGCAAGGATCGTGTCGGGCAAGTACTCGGCGCATTCGTCGAGCGCAATTTCCTGAATCGCCAGGTAATCGAGCGGCGGCTGCTCGAAGCGCGGCTCGGCGAACGACTCGCAAAATTCTTGAGCGATCCCGTGAACAGCAGGGCCGTCGCGCGACACGCTGCGCGCGGTCTTGTCGCTGCTGCCGAATCGCTGCGCGACGACGATGTGCAGTCGATGATCGATTCGGCTATTCTCGAACGCATAAAGAAGGCGCATGCGGCGCCATTCATCGGCAGAGGATTGTCGCTGATCACCGCCGGCAATCGGCACCAGGAGCTGCTCGACGAAGGAATCCGTCTCGCTGCGCGTGCGGTGACCGAAAACGAAGATCTCATCAGGCGACGGATCGAAGCGGAAACGCCGTGGTGGGTTCCGGGCGCCGTCGATGAAAAGATTCTGCGAAAGATCGTCAACGGGATCGAGCGGACCCTGAAAGAGGTCGGCGACGATGTCAATCACCCGCTTCGCGCGCGATTCGACGCAGCGCTCGCGAAATTCATCGACGACCTGCACAACTCTCCCGAAGTCATGGCCCGCGCCGAACAGCTCAAGGACGAGATCCTGAGCGCTGACGCGGTCCGGCACTTCTCGTCGTCGCTCTGGGCGGACACGAAGGCCAGCCTCGTTCGTCGAGCCGAGCGTGCGGAAGAGAGTGACGTTGACACGATATCGAACGGGCTGGCGCGGCTTGGGGCAGCGATCCTCGACGATGCTGAGCTTATGGCGCGCGTAGACGGGTGGCTGCGCAACGGTGTGCTCGGACTTGTGGAACGGTATCAATCGGAAGTGAGCGAGCTGATCGCGAACACCGTGCGTGGCTGGGATCCGACCGCAACGTCCCAACGGATCGAGCTTGCGATCGGTCGTGATCTTCAGTTCATCAGAATCAACGGGACTGTCGTTGGAGGACTTGTCGGGTTGATTCTGTACGCGATCACGCGTTAATCAGCTCGGATCCCAGGCACGAGGCGCTTAGTCGGTATCTAATAGCGACGACTATTTGCTGTTAGCTGTAAGAATGGGGCAAAGAAAGGAGGATCTTTTCATGTTTCGCAACGTCATTGGCGTCACTACTCAAATACTCGAGGCATTTGCCGATGCATGGAACCGCCACGATGTCGATGCGATCATGTCGTTCATGACCGATGATTGCGTGTTCGAGGCGTCCACTGGATCTGAAGTGTGCGGGACGAGATTCGAGGGCAGAGACGCTGTGCGCGCCGCCTTTGCTGATGTATGGGCAAAGATCCCTGATGCACACTGGGGTGATGCTCACCATTTCATCTGCGGAGATCGTGGTGTTTCGGAGTGGATCTTCACCGGGACTCGTGCCGATGGGCGTGTCGAAGTTCACGGGTGCGATCTATTTCTCTTTCGCGACGGAAAAATTGCGATAAAGAATTCCTACCGAAAGAATCGTCCTCCGATAACCCCAATTGCTACCGTAACGCCCCCCGTCTTGCTGGATGAAGCTGGCGCGCTCCCGTAGCGTCATGGACTGGGGGCCTTAGTATTGAGGGTATCAGCCCAGGAGATCACATGAACAAGCTCATCTTCGCCGCGCCGGCAATTCTGCTCCGCACTCTCGCATTCAGCTCGTCGACTCAGGCGCAGGAACCTGCCAATCCGGTAGGATTTACGGTTACATGCACGATCCCCTCAGGTCAGACAACGTGCAACGCGCAGGTTTCCCTGCCGGCAGGAAAAAGAATTGTCATAGAGAACGTCTCGGTCAGGGCTACCGCTCCGTCAGGTCAGACGATCCAGCTGTACACATCCACGTCCTCTTTCAATCTTCCAAATGGCACCATAGCGGCGAGGAATTATGTGGTGCTGACGCCGGGCAATAGCGGAACGTTTTATTACGCAAACCATTCGCTGCGCATGTACAGCAGCCCTGGTGCATACGTAGCGATTCTCGGCCAGCGCGTCAGCTATCCGCCGGGTGCGGCCGGACAGATAGTGTATGAGGTCTGGTTTACTGGATATCTACTGCCGTAACGAATTCGTGGAACTCACCGATCGAGCGGCAGACTCCCGCCGCTGTTCGGCTTTACTTAGAAGCCTCGATCGGTGATGCCGCAGCCGACAACCGTGGCCGAAGGCTGCATCTTGCCAGGTTTGCGACGATGACTATCGCGCTGACACGAGGCGTCCAGCCAACGATCGTAGACTGTGAGCTGACGTATCTCGATCGAGAGCCGATCGATTTCCATCGTGCAGTCGAACAGCACGAGGAATACGAGAAGGCACTCGCCGATCTCGGCTGCACGATCGAGCGTCTTCCGTCGCTTCCTGACAATCCGGATTCCGTATTCGTTGAGGACACAGCCGTTGTTCTTGCAGAATTAACTATCATCACCAGACCCGGCGCTCCATCGAGACGCGCCGAGGTGACATCGGTGGCGGATGCAATGCGCCGATATCGAGGCCTCGCTTTTATTGATTCTCCCGGAACGTTGGATGGCGGTGACGTCCTGACAATTGGGCGCGCTATCTACGTCGGCGCGTCGACACGCACGAATGCGGATGGTATTCGCCAGCTTGCGCAGCTCACCACCAGTTACGGATACACAGTCCGCACGCTAACGACCTCGAGCTGCCTGCATCTCAAGAGCGCGGTAACTCAAGTTGCAGAAGATGTGGTTCTACTCAACTCAGACTGGGTGGATTCTTCGGCGTTTGAAAAGATGCGGCTAATCGAAGTACATCCGGCTGAGCCGTTCGCCGCCAACGCATTGTGGATCGGCGACAGCGTGATCTATCCGACAGGTTTCGATGAGACCAGCGCGCGTCTGGAACGCTTCGGAATCAAGGTGGTCGCTGTCGAAACTGGTGAGCTGCAGAAGGCTGAAGGCGCAGTTACATGCTGCAGTATCATCGTCGGCACTGGTCCCTTCGTGTGAAGCCCTGATCATCGACGTTCCGGACTGGACGCGTGCCGCGGCGCCCAGCCGGGTTGAAGAGCTCGATGAATCAGAAGGCGCAGTTGCCCGGGTTTGGCTCGTCGACGCGAAGCGCCACACCCGGCGGTGCGAAATACGTAACCACGTTTTGCGCTACCGCTGCGCTTTCGTTGCGCGCTATATGCGCATGGTCGCCGTAATCCAGAAATCCCTGTCCCGCCGTCTTGACCACGGGAGTGCACGTGGGATCGGTGGATTCATAGAACGTCATCGTTCCCGAGACGACTTGGATGAAGACGGGACCTGGATGACTGTGCCAGCCACTCTGTCCACCGGGCTGAAACGTGATTGTCTGGACGGCAAGGTCGAAGCTCGGCTTGGCCTTAAGCTCCATCTGCCAGTCCCCGGTGATGCGCTTCACCTTGAAGTT
>JBDTNA010000215.1:0-5848 GCA_039933985.1 Gemmatimonadales bacterium
AATTGTTGGATCTCCGGCGAAGTCGCGCCAGGGTCTGACCCCTTTGATCCCTACACTTGTTTGTCCCAGCCCCGTTCCTATTTTCAGGGGCGCGGGTTGGCGGGCCGCACCTACCGGAACGATCCATCACTGAAGCTCCTCACGACGAGCAGCCCACGCTGCGCGAATCCCTCCGTCGCGCCGAACAGATACTCGACGAATCGCAGGAGCTATCACTCCTCGGCAGCTGGGACTGGGACATCGCATCCGGCGAGCTTCAATGGAGCCATCAGACATTTCGCAATTTCGGGCTCGAGCCCGGAGCGGTAGTCCCGACTTTCGAGGATTACCTGTCGCGGCTGCATCCTGACGATATCGAGCTCGTTACGTCCACCGTTCAGGACTCGATCGCATCCGCCCAGCCATTCGACATCTTCCACCGGCTCGTGCGGCCCGACGGATCCGTTCGCACACTTCACGCACGCGGCCGCCTCGTAAACGATTCCGCCGGGACACCTGCCCGAATGGTCGGCACCGGACAGGATGTGACCCAAATGCTGGAGCTCGAGGCGGAGCGTACCGCACTCGATGCTGCGGCAGTCGCGAACAGGCGAATCGGTTTCCTGAGCGACGCTACACAGGGTCTCTACTCGTCTCTCGACTACGAATCGCGACTTGTCGAGCTCGCGAAATTCGTAGTTCCAACAATGGGCGACTGGTGTGCGGTCGATGTTCTTCAATCGGACGGCTCATTCAAGCGGCTCGCAGTCGTTCATTCCGATCCCGACAAGATCGAGCTCGCGAAGCGACTGACCGACGAGTATCCGGAAGATCCAGACTCTCCCACAAGTCGGGCGACTGTGCTGAAGACGGGAGCGCCGGCATTCGTGGCGGTGATCACGCCGGAGATGGTCGACCTGAGTGCGAGAGACGCGCGACACGCCGAGCTGATTCACGCGCTCGGTATTCGCTCGTTCATCACGGCGCCGCTCATCGCGCGCGAAAAGCCACTCGGCACGCTGACCGTGGTGATGGCGGAGTCAGGACGCACTTACGATGAGCGAGACGTCCAGTTCGTAATGGAGCTGGCGCGCCGTGCTGCTGTCGCAATCGACAACGCGCGACTTCACGCTGAGCTTCACACGAAGTCTGAGGAGCTCGAGCGTCAGCGCGCACGACTCGCGGATCTGCTCGAGGAGCGGAGCCTGACGAATGAGAGCCTGACCGAGGCCGAGGCGAGCTATCGCTTCCTTGCCGACACAATCCCAGTGCAGGTCTGGACGGCGCTTCCCGATGGACGCCTCGACTATGTGAGCAAGCGAACCGCAACGTTTTTTGCCCGGTCGGAAGAAGAAATCATCGGATCGGGATGGATCGACGTCGTTCACCCCGAAGATCGTGAGCGCAGCATCGATGCATGGACTCATTCTCTCGAGACCGGCGAACCCTATGAGATCGAGTTTCGCCTGTGGAGCGCGCGCGACGACACGTGGCTCTGGCACCTCGGCCGCGCACTTCCTCTCCGCGACGAAAAAGGGGAGATCGTCCGCTGGTTCGGCAGTAACACCAACGTCGAGACGCAAAAACGGATCTCGGCCGAACATGAACGGCTGAAACGCGAAGCCGAGATTGCGAATCGCGCAAAGATGGAATTTCTCGCGGCGATGAGCCACGAGCTGCGCACGCCCCTTAACGCAATCAGCGGATACGCCGACCTGATGCTGATGGAGATTGTCGGTCCGTTGACGGATGGCCAGCGCGACTACGTCGCGCGAATGAACCGCAGCGGAAAATTCCTGCTCGGCCTCATCAACGACGTTCTGAATTTTGCCAAGATCGACGCGGGTGTCGTCGAAGTGAAGAAAACGCCGGTGAACATTCACGCCCTCCTCGGGAGTATTCATACCCTCGTCGAGCCGCAGCTGCGCGCGAAGCAGCAGCATTACAAATACGACGGCTCTGACCCCGGTTGCAAAGTCATCGGCGATCTCGAGAAGATCGAACAGGTTGTGCTCAATCTCCTGACCAACGCGTCGAAGTTCACCGACAACGGCGGAGTGATCGCTCTCGAATGCGAATCCTCAGACGGAACTGCGCGAATCCACGTAATTGACTCGGGCCGTGGAATTCCGGCCGAAAAGCTCGAGACTATTTTTGATCCGTTTGTGCAGGTCGACCGCGGCGCGCACTCGTCCAGTCAGCAGGGCGTGGGACTCGGTCTTGCGATAAGTCGGGAGCTGGCAGTCGCGATGGGTGGCGACCTCACGGTTGAAAGCACTGTCGGCAAAGGCTCGAAATTCACGCTGACGCTGCCACTCGAATAACGTCCGGAACCTGATGATCAACGCATGACGAGGTCGGCCTCACATGATGGCCAGTCGCCACTGACAACCGAGTTATTCCCTCCGGCTGACGCCGGCGATTTTCTCGCGCTTCAGCAGGCGATGGACGCGATGAGTGACGTCTACGTCGTGTACGATTCGGAGTGGCGATTCGTCTATCAGAACGAGGCACAGCGCGCGGCGATGCGAGATGCCGGAG
This sequence comes from Gemmatimonadales bacterium, assembly GCA_039933985.1. GTDB lineage: Bacteria > Gemmatimonadota > Gemmatimonadetes > Gemmatimonadales > Gemmatimonadaceae > UBA4720. The sequence goes on from JBDTNA010000215.1 coordinate 2,521, forward strand.
TCGATCCCGACTTGGCGATGGGAAAAGTTGTCTGGGACGTGATGCCATTTCTCATTGGCTCCGCCGGCGAAGCGGGCACCCGCAAGGCGATGACGGAGCGTGTCACGACCGAGTGGGAGGAATCGTATCATGGCGATATCCGCCTTCACGGCCGCGCGTTTCCGACAGCAAATGGTGGCGTCGCTGTGCTCGCTCGAAACATCACCGAGCAGTGGAAGGCCGAGCAGAGACATCACGCCGCGGCTGAGCGCACGGACGCGCTGCAGGCAACGACGGCAGCTCTCGCCGGCGCGGCAACCGTCGAGCAGCTCGCAAAAGTAGTTCTCGAAAAGGGAATACCGACGCTTGGAGCTCACGCCGGATTTGTCGCCTGCATGCGGCCCGATGGAATTTCACTCGAGATTATTCGATCGAGTGGATATCCCGAAGAGCTCATCGACCGGCACAGAATCATTCCGCTCCACGCACGGTTGCCAATGGCGGAAGCGGTGCGTGATCGAAAGCCCGTCGTACTTCATTCCGTCGAGGAGCGCGTATCACAGTATCCGCATCTCGAGGCTGAAACGAGAGCTACCGGAGCAGGATCAGTCGCCGCGATTCCACTCGTTGCAAACGACATGGTTCTCGGCGGTCTCGCTTTCAGTTTTCCGGTGACGCGTCAACTCGACAACGACGACATCGAGTTCATGACGGCGTTGTCTCAGCAGTGCGCGCAGGCAATCGATCGCGCGCGTCTGTATGAGGCCGAGCGCGAAGCTCGCGCGGCGGCCGAGGAGGCGAACCGGGCGAAGACCGAGTTCCTGACGATTATGTCGCACGAGCTGCGCACTCCGCTGAATGCGATCGGCGGATACGCGGAGCTGATGCAAGCGGGAATTCGTGGCCCGGTGACTGAAGAGCAGGATGTCGATCTCGAGCGAATCAAGCGCAGCCAGCGTCATCTTCTGTCGCTGATCAATGATGTGCTGAACTTCGCGAAGCTACAGGCGGGAATAGTTCAGATCACTGAGCGCGAGTTCGAGATCGATGCCCTTGCCGCCGGCATCGAGGCGTTGATCACTCCGCAGCTGATCGAGAAGAATCTTTCATTCAAGTATCTGCCGGCTTCCGAGATCTGCATCTCCCTCGGCGACCCTGACAAGGTCGAGCAGATCCTGCTGAATCTTTTGTCGAATGCGATCAAGTTCACTGATCGCGGAGGAAACATCACTCTTTCGGTGGAGTGCGGTCCCTCGCACGTCGATTTGAAAGTCGCTGACAGCGGTTCAGGAATTTCTGAAGACAAGCTTCAGGCGATCTTTGAGCCGTTCGTGCAGCTCAACCGAACCAGGACGTCAACCAACGAAGGAACCGGACTCGGCTTGTCGATCAGCCGCGATCTCGCGAGGGCCATGGGCGGAGAGCTGACTGTGGAAAGCGTTGTGGGAGACGGATCCATCTTCACACTGCGACTGCCGAGGAGTGCCTCCTGATCTTCAGATTTTCAATTTGGAGAGTAAGACTGGATAGTCCGCTCGATACGACGTATTCCGCCAATGATTGCTTTTGTCAGGGACTCGTTTTCGAAACGGCTCGGAGTTTTGTCCGTCCGATAACATCTCGGTAATGCGCGAACCCGTGTCATCGCTTCCCTGATTGCTTTTGACCTTATCCGCAGTCACGCTTTTGAACGAGTTTTCCTCATCCCTCTCCTGTCCGGCAACCCCGGCTCCAGCGTGGCGCGTAAATCATAAGGCACGACAGGAATTCGAAGCTCAGTAACCCGATTCCACCCGAGCGATTGCACCCGGACCTTAATGCTCGCCGAGCATGCTTCGGCCAGATCATCGAATGGTGTGCGGGTCCAGACGTAGCTGTTCGACATGATGCGCGAGACCAGGCGCACACTCGCCATCGATGTATGCGACGTCAAAGCCACGAACGCTGATCCACCTTCGCGCGCTGCACGCGACAGTCTCACCATCTCCGTTCCCGCTGGCTCCGAGCCAGTGAGAACAATCAGCGCAAATCCTCCGCATCGAAGCAGCTCCTCCGCTGCACGCAAAGAGTTGCGGCGGTTCGCGGGGCGAACGAGAACCGGGCCTTCCTCCCAGAACTGGCCGGCAATCGTGCCCAGCCCGTCGATCCAGGCCGAGCGTTCGCCGGAGGACGCGACCGAAAGGCACGAGGAGCGGAGGATGGCAGTCGCTCCCCCCTGAGGCATCCATACCGTGAGCCTTCCGCGGGGCAATCCTCCACCGGGAAGAATGCCGTCCAGGAGCTGGATGCCTGTCGCCACTGGCTCTGCCGTGCGATGCGTGACCGGAGTCGCATCGGGAAATCTCTGCTCGAGGATCGAGCGAAGGTCGGGTACGGCGGAGGCAGCGGACATAGGCTACCTTTAGTGTATCCCGAATAAAACCCGAAAGCAATGCAGCCCCCAAAGCACTTAATTACCGCTTCGGCAATTTCCAGAGGCACCATGAAAAAGACACTGTGGGATGATTCCGCGAGACGCGATCTCAAGGACCGGCTGGGAAATCTTCAGGCAAACTCGCACGCACGCTGGGGCAAATTCAACGCGCCGCAAATGCTCATTCACGTCGTGAGCGCAATGCGAATGGCGAACGGAGAGATCACCGCGGCATCGAGGAACCTGCCGATCAGATACACGCCGATAAAACAGCTCGTCATCTACTGGCTTCCCTTCCCTAAGAGCGCGCCGACCGCACCCGAATTATTGAACCGCGACCCGGGCGAATGGGCGGAAGGGCTTTCCAGGCTCCGCGCGCAGATCGACACGTTTGCATCGCGCGATCCCAAAGCGCCGTGGCCTATTCATCCCGCATTCGGAACGATGACGCCGAAAGCATGGGGCGTCCTCGGCTACCGGCACATCGATCATCATCTAAAACAGTTCGGAGTCTAAGCCTTGATCTCTGCCCCCACCGCGTCACCGATCATCCGTCTCTTTGCCGTTCTCTCAGTCGTTACTGCATTTCCCGCTCGAGCTCAGGTTGCGCCGACAGCTCTCGGTTTCGACTCGACGTACTTCACCGGAATGGAGTGGCGAAACATCGGACCCAATCGCGGCGGACGATCGATCACTTCCGCGGGAAGCCCGAGCCGAATCAACGAGTACTACTTCGGCGCAACAGGCGGCGGACTCTGGAAGACAACCGACGGCGGCACGACGTGGCGTCCGGTCACCGACGGAAAAATTCGAAGCTCATCTGTCGGAGCGGTGGCGGTCGCTGAATCGAATCCCGACGTCGTGTACATCGGAATGGGCGAAGTGCAGCTTCGCGGAAATATCATGCAGGGCGACGGCGTCTATCGCTCTCCAGAC
>JBDTNA010000216.1:0-5830 GCA_039933985.1 Gemmatimonadales bacterium
GGCGCAGTCCAAAGGGAGGCCAGAGATTCTTTCCGAGTTCTATCAGCTCCGCCGCACGACGATAAAAGACCTCGCCTCGTACATCGGATTTCTCGCCGGGTTCATCGGCTCGGCACCGTTTGCGTGGGGACTTCTCGCTTCCGAGCTCGACAGCGGGACGTTCGTTCGCGGCCTCTGGTATTTCTTCGGTATTGTGGTCGCAGCGGGAATCTTCTGCGGAATCGCCGGCCTCGGAATCGGTTTCGTCGCTGGCTCGTTTTGGGAGCAGTTTCATCGCCATCGCCGCGGCAGGCGTCTCGAGCGGAAGGCGATACTTGAAGCTTCAAATATTATAGTCGAAGCCGAGGAACCCGGTTCGCTTGGTACGAATGATCGACCACCGAAGCTTCGGCTCGTCGGCAATTCTCGCAGAGCAGCCTCGCCGTCGCATGATAATTGACGTTCGCAAGGTGTCGCTCGGCCGGATGATGCTCGCGCTCGTCATCATCGGCATCGTCGGATTGATCGCCGAGCTTTTTCTGCTGGGTCATACAGAGTCGTTCAACCAGTGGATCCCGCTCATCTCACTTGCCGCGGGGCTCATCGCGACAATCGCAGTGTGGCTGCGACCGAATCGGAGCACGCTCTCAGCATTCAAGATCGTCATGTACGTGTTCGTTGCAGCAGGATTGCTCGGCGTCTATCTCCACTTCGCCGGGAACGTTGAATGGGCTCATGAGCGCGACCCCGATCTCGGCGGCCTGCAGCTGGTTTGGAAAGCTCTCAAGGGGGCAACGCCGTCCCTTGCGCCCGGAGCGCTGGCGCAACTTGGGCTCTTGGGCCTGATCTTCGCATGGAGTAATCCCGGTGCTACCAAGCAAACAGATAATCCACCGCTCGGAGACACGAAATGAAAACGAACAGAGCGATCGCACTGCTGATGATTCTCTCATCAGTCGCTGCATGCACAAAGAAAGATTCGGCCACGGCCGACTCCACGCCCGTTGTCGCTGATACGGCCGCTCCAGTAGCGGCAGCGCCTGCTCCACCGAGCGCGGAATCGCTTTCGGGAATGATGAATCCGAACTCGATGTCCGATGTTGAAATGGCGGCGGCGGGAGTTCCAGCAGCGTCGGCAACCGCACTTGCCGCAGGCCGTCCATACACAAGCATGAGGGATGTCGACAAGGTGCTCGCGAAGGGTGTGAGCGAAAAGCAACGCGACTCGGTATACGCGCGCGTCTGGATTCCGATAGACCTCAACACCGCGACGGATGCAGAGATTCTCCTCATTCCGGGCATCGGCCCAAGAATGCTGCGTGAGTTCAAGGAATACCGTCCCTATAAGGCGATCGACCAGTTCCGACGAGAAATCGGCAAATACGTCGACAAGGACGAGGTCGCCAGACTGGAGAAATACGTAACGATCAAGTGAGCTCGATCTTTTCGGAGTCTGCGGGAGGGGCTCGAGGCTCGGGCTGAGAGTATATTCGTCCGTCATGACGGACAGTCTCAGCCGGGCTCTCGGCGACCGCTACACGATCGAGCGGGTGCTCGGTCGCGGCGGAATGGCGATCGTCCATCTCGCTGAAGAGCGGAAGCACCAGCGCAAAGTCGCGATCAAGGTTTTGCGCGAGGATGTTGGCGCATCAGTCGGCGCCGAGCGGTTCCTGCGGGAGATCGGAATCGCGGCGCGCCTGTCACATCCGCACATCGTTCCGCTGATCGATTCGGGAGAGGCCGAAGGTCTCCTCTATTACGTCTCGCCATATGTCGCGGGGGGATCGCTTCGCGATCTCATGAAACGCGAGAGGCAGCTCGCCCTGGACGATGCCATTCGTATTACAACAGAGGTTGGCAACGGACTCGACTATGCGCACCGCAACGGCTTCGTGCATCGCGATGTCAAGCCGGAGAACATTCTCTTCGCCGACGGACACGCGCTTCTCGCCGACTTTGGAATCGCGCATGTCTCGACGGATGAAGCCGGCGAGCCACTTACGAAAGATGGAATCGCGCTGGGAACTCCCGAGTACATGAGTCCCGAGCAAGCCTCGGGTGACTCTGACATCGGGATCTCGACCGATATCTACGCGCTTGGCTGTGTGGTTTACGAGATGCTCGCCGGCCACCCGCCGTTTCAGGGACCCACAGTTCTCTCCACGATGGCGCGGCACATCACCGAAAAACTGAAGCCGCTTCGCTCGATTCGTCCGGAAGTGCCATCAGGCGTCGAGGTGGCTGTTGCGCGCGCGTTGGCGAAATCGCCGTCGCATCGTTTTGCCAGCGTAGCCGAATTCACAAATGCTCTGAATCAGGGGAAGAACGACACGAGCCGCCGCATGTCGAGTATGACACGCAGTATCGCGGTGCTCCCGTTTGTGAATTCGAGCCCTGATCCCGACAATGAATACCTGAGTGACGGAATCACGGACGAGCTGATTGACGCTCTCGCGAAAGTCGAGGGTTTGCGGGTTGCAGCTCGAACGTCGGTGTTCGCACTCAAGGGCAGGCCGCAGGACGTAAGGGCAATCGGAGCTCTTCTTGACGTGTCGGAAGTGCTCGAAGGAACCGTTCGCCGCTCGGGCCAGGAGCTTCGCATAACCGTTCAGCTGTCTTCGACCGACAGCGGTGCGCTCGTGTGGTCGCACCGGTACGATCGCACACTCGACGACATGTTCGCGATTCAGGACGAGATAGCGCGCACGATCGTGAACACACTTCGTGCGACGTCATTCAGCACACTCGAAGCGCCCGGTGTTGCACGCGGCACGGACAATGTTCACGCGTATGGCCTCTACCTTCGCGGACGATACGCGTGGAACAAGCGCTCGCAGGAAGGCGTCGCCGAGGGAATCAAATTCTTCGAGCAGGCGATCCAGGCCGATCAAGGGTACGCGCTGGCGTACACAGGTCTCGCAGACTCGTACGCGCTTCACGTAGACTACCGAAACGTCGAGGTGCACGAAGGGTTTGCGAAAGCCAAGCACTACGCGCGAAAAGCACTCCAGCTGGATGAGGGACTGGCTGAGGCTCATGCGTCGCTGGCGTGGAGCCTCTTCATCTACGATTGGGACTGGAAGGCTGCGGGACTTGAATTTCGCCGCGCTGTCGAGCTCGACCCCAGGTATGCGACAGCGCACCAGTGGTATGCGTTCCTTCTGGCTTCTCAGAAACGACTGGAAGAGGCGCTTGTCGAGGCGCATACGGCTCTCGAGCTCGACTCAGGCTCGGTGTCGCTGCGGCGTGGTTTGGGCTACGTCTACTTCTATGCACGACGGTTCGACCAGGCCAAGTATCATCTCGAGCGTGCCATCGCGATGAATCCTGAGGCGGAGGAGAGTTACCGCGTTATGGGTTTGATACTCGCGTACGCCGGCGACCACGAGGAAGCTGAGCGTGTGCTGCGCGAAGGTCTCGAGCTCGCGGGCACCGGGACATACACGCGAGTTACGCTCGCTCTGGCGCTATCTCGCGCGGGGAATCGTGACTTCGCGGTCGAGACTGTGGGCGTAATCGAGGAGAAGATGAAACACGACTACGTGTCTCCCGTCGAAGTTGCGACACTGTACATCGCGCTTGGGGACAACGAAAAGGCGATTGACTGGGCAGAGCGTACATACGATCAGCGGCGTGGATGGATGGCGTATCTCAACGTTCATCCGATTCTTGACCCTCTGCGCGGCGAGGCGCGTTTCCGCGCGCTCGTTCGAAAGATGGGCCTGCCGGTTACGCAGTAGTTACTCACTACAGGATAGAAAACCATGAGTCAGGAGCTCTGGACTTCGGTCGACACCTACCTCGGCGAAGTTCTTGTTCGACAGGACCAGCACCTGAGCGACGCAGTTGCGGCGAGCGACGCCGCGGGATTGCCTTCGATCCAGGTTTCGCCGCCGCAGGGAAAGCTGCTCGAAATCATGATCGAAATGATGGGAGCGAAGACAATTCTCGAAGTCGGAACGCTAGGGGGATACAGCACCATCTGGATGGCGCGCTCGCTGCCGGCGGATGGCCGTGTGGTTACGATCGAGATTGATCCGAAACACGCTCAGGTCGCCCAGGAGAATTTCAATCGCGCGGGGCTTGGCGATAAGATCGAGCTGCGCACGGGGAACGCGCGCGACATTCTGCCGGTGATGATCGACGAAGGCGCAGGGCCATTCGATTTCGCGTTCATCGATGCCGACAAGGCGAGCAATCCGGACTACTTCGGGTGGGCGCTCGATATGTCGAGACCGGGATCCGTGATAATCGTGGACAATGTGATTCGCGATGGACACATCATCGATGCCGACAGCGACGATGCGAGCGTGAAAGGCGTCAGGCGGCTGAACGAAGTGATGGCCGGCAATCCGCGGATCAGCGTTACCGCGCTTCAAACAGTTGGCGTCAAGGGTTACGACGGGTTTTCCGTCGCTATTGTCCGGTAGCTGGCACAGTTGTAGCGACGATCCGTTTAAAAACCATCAGACAATCAAATGAAACGAACGGTACTGACCGCGACGGCCGTGACAATTCTCACTCTCTCATCAGCCTGTTCTCCGTCGGAACAGGCGGCGACCACTGCTGCTGATGACAGCGCGCTTCCAGCGCTGTCGCACGATGTACACTCGTATGCGCAGCCTGAGAAAGCGCGCGTGACAAATGTGTCGCTCGATCTCACACCGAACTTTGCGACAAAGAAGATCGCCGGTATCGCACGTCTGACAATCGGGCGCTCGCAGGGCGCTGACAGCGTGATACTCGATACGCGTGACCTGACGATCAAGAGTGTGAAGGACGCGAAGGGTGCTCCGCTCGGCTACGCGCTCGGCGCAGGCACCGGCAAGGACTACATGGGAGTTCCTCTCGCGGTGGCACTTCCCGCGAGTGGAGATACGATCGTCGTCGAATACCAGACGTCGCCGAATGCGGCGGCGGTGCAGTGGCTGTCGCCCGAGCAAACCGCTGGACGCAAGATGCCGTTCCTGTTCACGCAGGGTGAAGCGATTCTCACCCGCAGCTGGGTGCCAACTCAGGACGGTCCGGGAATTCGGCAGACATACGACGCCGTCGTTCACGTTCCGGCCGGCATGAGCGCAGTGATGTCGGCGGAGCACTCCGGAACTGAAGGCGAGAAAGACTCGGCGGGACTCAGCGTGTTTCGGTTCAAGATGACGCATCCGATACCACCGTATCTCATCGCGCTTGCAGTCGGTGATATCGCGTTCCGGCCGATCGGAACAACGACAGGCGTGTACGCTGAACCCTCGGTCGTCGGCAAAGCGGCCAGCGAGTTTGCGGAAGTGGACAAGATGGTCGAGGCAGCCGGCAAGCTGTATGGACCGTACAGGTGGGGACGTTACGACATTCTCGTGCTGCCTCCGTCGTTCCCGTTCGGCGGAATGGAGAATCCGACGCTGACGTTTGCAACGCCAACCGTTCTTGCTGGTGATCGATCGCTCGTGAGTCTCGTTGCGCACGAGCTCGCGCACTCATGGTCCGGCAATCTGGTGACGAATGCGACATGGAATGATTTCTGGCTGAACGAAGGCTTCACGACGTATATCGAATCGCGGATCATGGAAGAGCTGCGCGGTAAGAAATACGCGGACATGTTGAGGCAGCTTGGTCGTCAGGGGATGCAGGATGCAATCAAGGACGCCGGTGGTCCAACTGGCGCCGACACGCGGTTGCATCTCGACCTGAGTGGACGTGATCCGGATGAGGGGACGAGCGACGTGGCCTACGAGAAAGGTGCTGCGTTCCTCGAGACAGTCGAGTCCGTGGTCGGGCGGGAGAGGCTCGACAAGTTCCTGCGCGGATATTTCGACCACTTCGCGTTCCAGCCGATGAGCTCGGAGCGGATGCT
>JBDTNA010000217.1:0-5822 GCA_039933985.1 Gemmatimonadales bacterium
ACGTTCTCTGCGTTTCGCGGTGAATTCGGGTGTTTCGCCGCGCCTGTCCGGAGGAACGAAAGCCATCCCTGGACGTAAAAAATGTTTCCCGCGGGTTTCAGTGCCCACTCTGTGACGTTCCGGCCGTTAAGGCGTCTGTGAGTAAGGGAAATCTCTGTCGGCTGCGCTCGGCCGCGCAGTCCCGGGCTAGCCAGCCGTCAAACCTCTTTCGCGACTTCGATGAGATACAAGATTCTCGCAGTATCAGCAGCAATACTCGGCGCCACTGCCTGCGTCGACAAAGCCTCAGGTCCTCAGGCGGCGCCGACGCTTCACCTCACTGCTACCATAACTGAGGCGAATACATGCGCGGTCAGCGTTCTCGACCACGATTACTCGTCGATCGGCCAGATCCGCGGTGACGTTCCGAAATCGTTTGTCGGAACGGTGTCCGGAGCGAGCTATCACGGCTTCGGATGCTGGGTTGCAACGAGCGGCAACGACGGTGATCTGATCGTCCTGTTCTCCGGAAACAACCTGGGCAAGCCGCTCGCTGTCGGATCGTATACGCCCGTCCGCGATATTCTGGACGAGACTCCGGCGATGAGTGCGCAGGTCCGTTTTCAGACGTCTGAAATCGGGACTGACAAGCTCGTCACCTCGGAGTCGCTGCCGGGCAGCGTTGTCGTGGAGGCCACAGCGTCAGGCGGAAGAGTGATCAAGGTCAATACAGACGTTGTTCGCTGGTACGGCACCTTCTGAATCGCCGACCGCAGAAATTTTCAAGCGCCGGTCCATGTGGACCGGCGTTTTTTTATGGAAGTGACTTGAGAAACTCGTCCGCGTCGCGGACGTCTTTCGTATCGTTGGATTGAGCGAACTGCGAGCGAATCGATTGAACGACCTGGCGCGCATCGGCGTCACGCCCGCGCTCTTTTAGCTCGCCGCCGAGCGCAACAGCAGACCTCAGCTCGAAGGATTTCGCGCCCTGCTTCCTCGCGAGCTCCACAGCGGCGCGGAAACACGCTTCCGGCGAAAGGGTCGATCCCGAACGTGTCCGCATCGCAGCATCCATCTCACCTGTTTGAGCGAGATAGCGCGCAGCCACACCCATGATTCTGTAGAGCTCGACCTTCGATGCGACTTCACCGTGACGCTCGGAGATCTTCAGTCCTTCGCGAGCGGCATCGCGCGCCATGATGTACGAGCCCTTGCAGTTGAGAGCTTCGGCAAGCTGGCGGAGTGCGAAAGTGAGATTGAGCTCGGCATGCCGGTTTCGTTGAATTGCGATGCTCGCTTCGAGCATCTTCACACCCTCATCGGGCTTGCCGGTGTGCGCGAGCGCCCATCCGTGAGTTGCCATCGCCCATACTCGCTCCTGCGCGATACCGTGCTCGTCACACACGGCCATGCACTTCGAAGTGTATTCGAGGCACTTGTCGTACTCACGACGCAAATGATGCAGAACGCCGGCGAACAACAATGCGAATGCAACGCTTCGCGGATCGGGACTCTCGCCGCCAAGCTCGAGCGCGGCGTCTCTTGCCTTCAGCGACTCGTCGTGGCGTCCGAGAAGCCACAGCACGCGGGCCTGCTCACTATGAAAAAACACTCCGGGATCCATCCGGTACATCACGTGATAGAGCGGGCGCTTCTCGCGGTTGTAGAAAGTCGCGGCTTTCTCGCAGTGCATGCGCGCACCCTCGAGGTCACCAACATACATCAGAGAAATACCGGTCGCACAATGCGCCCCGACGAGCATCAGTGGATCGCCGTTCGTTGTCGCCCACTTGAGATACTGGTCGGAGATCGACCGCGCTTCCGGCAGGTCGCCCGATACCAGATAGTACGCGAACAATCCCCAGATTACTGGGGCGAGCTCGGGCTGCTGCCCCAACTCTTCCGCGAGCACGCGCGCGCGCGCCATTGCAACGAGCACTTCGGGCGCGGCATAACCCTGAGTCGCGGCTACGCTCGACCCGAGAATGCTTTGAAGTGAGAGCTCGCGCCGCTGTCTCTCGGAGCTTTCTTCAACCTTTGCGAGAAGTCCGAGTCCGCGTCGCGCGAGAACCGCAGCTTCCTGATTCGCAAAAACTCTCGCGGCATTTCGCGATGCCGCGGCGAAGAACAAACTCGCCTTGTCGGCATCGCGCGCAGACTCGAACAGAAATCCAAGCTCTGCGGCGAACGGTCCGGGCGTGTCTTTCTGGAATTTCAGGATCGTTTCGCCAACTGCCTTGCTCAGCTGCACACGTCGCGAAACCGATAACGACCCGTACAGCACGTTCTGATACAAGACGTGGACGAAGCGATAGCGTGTCGTCAGAGTGCCGTCGAGAAATTCATGCTCGTCGCGCCGCTGCACGAATGTGTACACACGCTCGAGATCGACCAGACGATCTTCGACTTCACCCGGATCGCGTCCAGTCGCCGCCGCAATTACCGCCGAATCGAAGTCATAGCCTTGCACTGACGCGGCAACGAGCAGCTGGCTGTCGAGCTCATTCAGCTGGCTGACTTTTCGCTGGACCATGCTGCGCATGGATTCCGGAAGATCGCGCTCTAGATCGGGAAGAGAACCGGCGAGCGTCCAGTTCCCATCGACCTGACGGATGACGTCCTTGACCTTGAGATATTCGGCCACATCGGCGACGAAGAGGGGATTACCCTCGGTGCGCGAGTGAACGAGCTTCGCGAGATCCGCTGGAAACGCGCTGCCGGGATACTTGAGAGCGAGCAGCGCCCTCACTTCATTCTCTGTGAGAAACGTCAGCGGCAGCTCGCGCGCAACGCCTCGCGTCTGAAGGTCGAGCTTCAGCGCGAGGAAGGGATGCTGCGCAAGGTGCAGCTCGGACGGACGGAACGTAACGATCGTGAAAAGCCTGCTGTTGCCGAGTCGCGTGACGATGTACGCGAGAAGATCGACGGTCGATGCGTCGGCCCAATGAATGTCCTCGATGAAAAGGACCAGCGGCTGGTCGCCGGCCACGTCTTCGAGAAATGCAGCGAGCTCTCGCTTCAGTCGTTCCTGCGACGCGGCAGGCGCCGTGTTGCCCGGTCCAGTCTCGAATGGCGCAACCTGCCTGCGCCATGAAGGCGCGTTTTCTTCGAGCGCTTTTCTTATCGCCCCGCCCGGATCTTCCTTGAGAAGATCTTCCAGTGCATCCAGGATCGGAAGAAACGCTTCAGCGCCCGCGAGGCGCTCGGAGCATCTTCCACGAGCGACGAGATGGGATGACGAGCGCGCGAGCTCGGAAAGGAAATCTTCGACGAGAGTCGTCTTTCCAATCCCCGGTTCCCCCGAGACGCATACCATCGTCGCATGCCCGGCAGCCGCAGAAGTGAATTCGTCGCGCAGCGCTGCCTTCTCGAGCTCGCGGCCCACGATCTCGCCTCTGAGCGGCGGGATCTGAGCCCCAGGAGCACCGAAGGCCGGCTCGGCAATCGAGCTGAGGAGAGTCGCGACTTCGATCGAAGTCGGTCGAGCTGCTGCGTTCTTCGACAGCATCCGCGAAATGACGGTGTCGAGATCTTTTGGAATGCGAGGATTGACGCGCGACGCCGCAGACGGCTCGCGCAGGATGATTGAGCTGACAACACCCATGTCCGAGCTCGCATCGAACGGATGTCGCCCGGTCGCGAGCTCGTAGAGAACAATGCCAAGCGAGAAGATGTCACTCGCCGGTGTGATCTCAGCGGCAGTTGCCTGCTCGGGCGACATGTATCTCATCGTTCCAACCACCATACCCGGACGCGTGAGACGCGAATCGTCTTCATGCTCGCGGTTGTCCATGCCCGACAGCTGTGCGATTCCGAAATCGAGCACCTTCACGTACCCGTCATCACGAACCATGATGTTCTCGGGCTTGATGTCGCGGTGCACGATTCCCGCTTCGTGAGCAACTGCAAGCGCTTTCGCCGCCTGCGAACCTACCTGAGCGACGACTTTTGCCGGTGCTCCATCGTGGCCGAGCTGTCGAAGCGTGCGGCCCTTTACCAGCTCCATCGCGATGAAGTGACAACCGTCAGCTTCACCAATGGCGTAAATGGTGACGATGTTCGGGTGGTTAAGGGCCGATGCGGCGCGCGCCTCGCGCACGAATCGCTCGAGTCCATCGGCCTGGAACTGCGTTCGCTGCGAAAGGACTTTCAGTACAAGCTCGCGCTCGAGCAGAGGATCACGCGCGCGATACACCTCGCCCATTCCACCGGCGCTGATGCGGGCAACAACTTCATAGCGGTCGACGGTCCGGCCGGCTTCGAGCGAATCGACAGGTGGCATCCACCCAACTTATTCGTCATTTCATTGCTGAAGAAGGGCACCCGGGGCACGAACTCACCGTTGGCGTTCGGGAAGGCTGAACCCTAACTTCGTTCGAATTCGAAGGGCTCCGGCAACAATCCTCTCAACGGTACCCAGCAGAGCTGATTTGAGTCGCATTCCGATCGCCGCCTGGCGAGACCTGCCCGAAGCAACCCGGGGATACGTCGTCGCCGTAGTGACGGTGATAGCCGCAGCGATGGCTATCACACTTCTCCGGGAATACCTCGACCACAGCATCTTCATCCTTTTTGCAGCGCCGATCGCGCTGTCGGCGTGGTACGGCGGACGATCGCCCGCGTTTGTTGCAATGCTGCTCGGGGTAATCGCGGTCGATCTGGTTTTCTTCGATCGAGTGTTCCTGATCTTTCCATCGGATCCGCGGGACGTTGTGGCGATGGGCGTGTTCATCCTCGTCGGGCTGGTGATCGTCCACTTGAGCGATCTCCTTCGAACCGCGCGCGATGATGCGGAGCGATACGCGCATCAGCTCGAAGATCAGGCGATGGAGCTCGAGCTGCAAACGGCCGAGCTTGCGCAGCAGACGCAGGAAGCGAAGACGTTGAGTGAGGAGCTGGAGGAGGCGCACGAATCGCTGAAGAAAAGCACCAGCGCTCAGCTCGCCGAGGCGCAGGCTTTGGCGAGTCTCGGAAGCTGGGATTGGAACGTCGCGACGAACAAGGTCACGTGGTCAGACGAAATGTTTCGTCTCTATGGACTCGAGCCGGGCTCGATCGAGATCGATTACGAGAAGTATCAAAGCCTGGTGCATCCCGATGACCGGCCGATCGGAAACGAGATCGTGTCGAGCTCCTTACGGTCAGGAGAGCCGTTCGCCTACGACCATCGTGTCCTCGGCTCCGACGGCGATGAGCGCGTGTTTCATGCGCGTGGTCGAGTAATCATGGATGGCAATGGGAAACCAGTCCGAATGTTCGGGACGGGCCAGGATGTCACCGAACGCCGGCGCGCGGAGACGGCGATTCGCAACGCGGCGGAATCCGCGGCGAAGCAGGAGACTCTGGAAAGCGCTGCCCGACATCTCAATCGCGTTCTATCTCAGGCGCCTGTTCTCATCGCCGTGCTGACGGGCCCGGATCATCGCTTCGAGATGATCAATGAAAAAGGCGTGTCCATGATTGGCGTGTCGGACCTCGCGGGGCGGACTGTGAGAGAAGCGCTTCCTACGGTATGGGAGCAAGGGTTCGGCGCGCTTCTCGACAAGGTGTACGCTACCGGCGTGCCGTTTGTGGGAAGCGAAGTGTTCGCCGGTCTCGCCGGCAAGGGTGAAGGCGGATACTTCAACTTCGTTTTCCAGCCGCTCAGCGACGGGGCCGAAGTATACTCGGTGCTCGTCGTCGCGACTGATGTGTCGGATGTCGTCGGTGCAAGAGTCGCGGCCGAGCAGTCACAGCGAGAGGCGCTCGCGGCCAGCCGCGCCAAGAGCGACTTCCTCGCGCGCATGAGTCATGAGCTGCGCACACCGTTGTCGGCGATCATGGGCTACGGAGAGCTTCTCTCC
>JBDTNA010000218.1:0-5782 GCA_039933985.1 Gemmatimonadales bacterium
GTAACAGCCGTGCGAACGACCTGCGTTGCCCCATCCGCGGGAACGAGCTGAACCATTGCGTCGACGAGCGGTCCGTTGCTGATGCTGTCGCGCACGAAGCCGGTAACCGTAACTCCGGCTGCGCGATGCACCAAGTCCGGCGCCTGGGCAGCGGAAACTTGCGCATACATTGAAGCAAGAAGAAGAGTCAGCCGAAACCGCATGCGATCATCGACTCCGCAGGTTGAATAGGATCAACATACAAGCGCACCCGAATCGCGCCAGACAGACCTGATGCAAGAAAAAAACCCCGGCGGAAGCCGGGGTTTTTTTCTTCATCGATCAGCTATCGGTTCGAGGTAAAATCGAGCTGAGGCCGCGTGGCCGCAGTTGTTGAAACGATTGTCATATCACCCCTCGAGCCGATCGTGTACACTCTTCCCCCACTGAACGAAACTGCCGTTCTTGCGATGGCGTTCGTCGCCGATCCGGCAGTGCGAGTAGCCAGATCGTATACGCCACTCGGAAGAGGGATGAATGCGCTCGCGGCCTTGTACGCGACGCCACCACCGATCGGCACCTCGACTCCAACAGAGTTCTTGACGAACAACGTCTGTGGGGTCGAATTCGAGATTGCATTTACAAAGCGAATGTAGGCGACGCTGAAGTCGATTTGAGCTGGAAAAGCATCTTCAACGACGAATGCATCCGCCTTCTTCGTCGCCGCATCGTAGAATCCGCTGACGTAGTACGAGTAAAACTTGGCGTCGGCGATCGGGCTGGTTACGCTGGTGATCGCCAGATCCTTATCTGTCGCAGCAGCGATTTTCGCGGTAAACGCATACGAGCCGGGTGCGATTGCATCGTAAAATCCGCCCGATCCCGCGCCGCCCGACGTCGTCCCGTTCGTCGATTCCGTTCCGGTAGCGGAGCTGATTGCAGTCATCTTCGTGTCATTGGCGTAGAAATTCACGCCGGGCGCGTTGACGCCGAAGTTGAAAAATCTGATACCGGCAACGGGGGTGAACCCGGTAATGTCCTGCACGGCATTCTTTTCGTAATCGCATGCTGTGAGCGCAGCTGCACATAGCAGCGCGGCAATGGCTTTCTGTCTAGTCATGTCCCGGGCTATGGTTGAAGGATCCACAAAATCTTCGTGTGGTAGTCGAGATTCAGTCCGCCAATCGGCTCGAGTCCCGCTCTGTTCCACACGTATTCGGAGTTGAATCTTGGCCTGATGCGGTACGTGATCTTACCGCCGTTATCGGGATACAGGTTCGTCGGGAACGCGTAGCCGGGGTAGACCTGCTTGCCACTCGCCGGATCGACGTCCGTGTAGTGATAGCGGCGCAGGTCCATCCACTGCTCGTTGTGTCCCCAGCCAAACTCGGCGATCCACTTCTGGCTCATGATGTGAGTCAGAGTCAGGTTCGCTGCGGCCGGTACGATTTCCGGCGCAGCCAGGAAAGCGTTCTTCTCCGCAAGTGTGATCTGCGTCGGAGTCTGGCTGTTGTCGAGGTTTCTCGCGTTCACGAAATCGATATGAGCCGAGATTCCGTTTCTGTAGGCAGCGAGTGCGGTCGTTTTGTCGCCCATTCTGTAGGCCGCCTCAGCTTTTACGAACTGAAGCTGCGCGTAGGTCATGTTCGGAACCTTGGCTTTGTCGTCGAACAAATAGCGGCCGGGCAGCTGCGACCCACCATTGGCGGCGTAGCCATGGAAGTTGTTCGGCTGCTGCGCAGCTGTCATGGCGCCGAATCCGACGACGTTTATATCCAGCCCGCGATACTGCCCATCGGGCGATGGCGACAGGATCCGTGAAAGACGCGGATCCACAACTCCATCGAATGCCGTCCCGTTCATCAAGCCGACGGCGAATTGCGTCTGCCGGTATGTCCCATTTGAGGGGAAGAAATTTCCTCTCGTACGGCCCCAGAAATTGATGTCGTCGTTGTTCGTGTTCGGATATGTCAGCAGCGCATCGTCCGCATTGCTGGCGAACGACTTGTTAACGGCCGCGATGACATCGGCCGGCTTGTATGTAGACTTGTTCGAGTAGTGATTGAGATTCAATGCCAGCAGACCGTAGGCAAATTTGGTCCACTTCGCGCGGTCGCCGCCGTACATCTTGTCACCCTTAGCGAGATAGGCCTGGTCGACTGCGCCGTCGGTTCTCGCCAGAAGCTTGATGGCCTCATTCAGCAGTCGCTGAACTTCCTGGTAAGCAAATTCCTGAGTGTCGTAGTTGAAGCTGAACTTCGACTGATCGATTGCTTCCTGGACGATGATCTCGCCATGCAGATCAGTCAGCACCTGCCAGCCCCAGGCCTTGAGGATGTACCCAACCCCGAGAAGATCCCAGCGTTCCTCGGCCTCGGCCTTGGTGTTCATGTCCACGAGATTCTGGCCAAAAGTCCAGTACACGTCGCGCCACTGCTGCGCGCCATTGTCGCTCGACGGGTCGTACCCCATCCTGTCCCAGGATATGAGGGAAGTGCCAGCGATCGTCCACTCCTGCGTGTAACGGCCAACGAACCGACCGTCAAACTGTGGCGATGTTGTCAGCCAGTGAATCATCGGCGGCAGGTACAGGTTTGCCGTGACGACCTGTGGAGCGTTCGGATTTGTATTGACGTCGAGGAAATCGTCTTTGTTGCAGCTCGTGGCGAGCGTCATCAGCCCCACCACGAGCGCTGCGGTATATCGTCGTTTCATCTTAGAAGCCCACCTTGATGCCCATGTTGAACCCGCGCGGAACCGGGAAGTTGCCGTAGTCGATTCCGGCAGCACCGGACCCTCCGACTGCTGCGGTGTTTCCGTTCACGATTGGGTCGAGTCCGGAGTAATTGGTGCGAAGGAATACATCAGTCGCCGTGATGAACGCACTGGCGTTCTTCATGAGACGCTCCGGCAGAATGACATTCAGCGTTACGTCCCGAAGACGCAGCCAGTTGATGTCCTTCTCGATGAACAGCTCTTCGCTGATCGCCGTGTAGTAGCTCGTCTGAACAGCAGGAATCACGACGATGTTGTTCTGCGTAGGATTGGCGCTGTTCTCCTTGCCATCTCTCAGAACGCCGTCGATGACCCGGGGGATTTCTCTGTCGAGAGTGCGCTTGCTGAGTCCACGCGATGTCAGGAACTGCTCTGTCGCATTGAACACGTCACCACCACGTCTGATGTCGACGAGGACGTTCAGCGACGCTTTTTTATATCTGAAAGTGTTCGTCAGACCGATCGTGTAATCCGGCTGGCGGTCGTAGCCGGCGTCAATGAACGCAGTCGACCGAAGTGGAAGGCCAGTTGTCGGATCGATTAGCAGCTTTCCCTGCTGGTTCCTCAGGTAGAACAAGCCCGTCAACGAGCGCGTCGAAAGTCCGGGTGCGGTTCCGTTGCGCACGTTTCCGAAGAGCCACGTGTCAGACACGTAGGATTCGGGGAGTGCGTTCGGCAACGCGAGCACCTTTCCTCTGGCACGCTCGTAGTTCGCGAGGAAGTCCCACGAGAAGTTGCCGCGCTGAAGAGGTGTTCCGCGAACGGTCAGCTCGAGACCCGTATTGCGCGTCACCGCGCCGTTGAGATTGAACAGAATGAATCCGGTCGCATAACTGCCGCGGATGTCGTTGACGATCTGATCCTTGGTCTGCTTCTTATAAACCGTAGCGTCCATACCGAGGCGCCCGTCAAGGAAGCTGAGCTCCGTTCCGTATTCGTACGATTTCGCGAATTCGGGTTTCAGGCCGAGGTTTGGACCGGTGAAGCCGTAACCGTACCCGCCGTTCGACGTCGTCTTGAACTCGAGAGACGGACGATACGCGTAGGGCCTCGCATCCTTGCCGACTTCGGCGTACGCAGCCCTGAGCTTTCCAGTCATGTGCCGGCCGATCGCCGGAATTGCATCGGAGAAAACGAAGCTCGTCGAGATTGAAGGATAGAAGAACGAGTTTCTCTCCTTCGGGATTGTGGAGGTCCAGTCGTTGCGGCCTGTCACGTTCACGTACAGGTATTCCTTGAAGCTGAGCGTCGCCTGGCCAAATGCGCTTAGTAGACGACGCTGCGCGATCGTGCTGCGGTTCTGGCGAAGGTTCGTGTTGTTGACGGACACGAAGTTCGGATCGAGGAAATCCTGTCCTTTCAGCGCGTCCGTTGTCGACTTGTAGTCGGAGATCTGGTTTCCGACGACGGCGCTGAAGGCGATGCTCTTCGTGATGTCGCGGTTATTGATGTTGAGCAGTGTCTGAACATTGATGTTCTTCGTGATGTCGTCGGCCTGATCGATGATGCCGTTTACTGTGGTTCCGTAGGCACTCTCAGGGTGACGAAGAAGCTGATTCTGATTTGTATAGGTGTCAGCTCCGATGTTCGTCTTCAGGCTGCCCCAAGAGAATGGCGTGAGAATCACACCAAGATTGGCGATGATGCGGTTGGTCTTGGAGTTCACCTTGTTCTTCAGCACGTTGAAGTATGGATTGTCCACCTCCGACTGGGCTGCAAGATTCGTAACCCGACGCCGAATGCCGGCAGGTGTCAGAAAATCCTTTGCGTTGTCCGTCTGCGGCCAGACCAATAGGCCAATGAGTGGACCGCCGTCGCCCTTATAGGGCTGATCGTTGGTGGCGTAGGTGTAGCCCATCGACAAATCGGTTTTGAGCCAGCGTGTCACCTGCGCCTGCGACGCGCCAGTCAGATTGATTCTGTCGTACTTCGATCCGGGGATCACGCCCTCTTCGTTCGTCATCGAAGTCGCTACGCGATAGTTGATCTTGTTGTCCGCTGCGCCGCCGCTGAACGACAGGTTGTGCTTCTGGGTCACTGCTGAGCGGAAGAAACCGTCGATGTTGTCGTAGAACGTCGTCGTGCTCGGGTACGGAGCGCCGAAGTAGAAGAACGAGCCGCCGGCGGCTGAAAGGCCGTACTGCCGCTGAATCTCCGGACGGGCATTGGTCGTTTCGACACGGAAGCTGTTGCTGTACTCCATTCCGCCCTTGCCGGGCTTTCCGCGCTTCGTGGTGATGACGATTGCGCCGTTGGCCGCATCGATTCCGTAGAGCGCAGACGCTTCCGGACCCTTCAATACAACGAGCGACTCGATGTCTTCGGGATTCAGGTCAGCCGCACGGTTCGTGAAGTCCACGCCGCGGTTGCTGAATGCAGTCGTCGATCCCGGCGCGTCAGAAGCAAGCACGCCTGTGTTGAGAGTCTTGTTGTCCATCGGCAGTCCGTCAATGATCATGAGCGGCTGATTGCTGCTCGAGATCGAGCTGACGCCTCTGATGGTAATAGACGAAGAAGCTCCGGGGACGCCGGAGCTGCTTGTCACTTCGACACCCGCGACCCGGCCCTGAAGCGCGTTCACGAAATTCTCGCGCTGCGTCGCCGCGATTGCGGGACCCTGTACGCTTTGTTGAGCGGTTCCCACCGATCTCTGCACAGCTGTCTCACCAAGCGCGGTGACGACCACCTCGTCGAGGCTCATCGCAACGCGGCGAAGCTGAACGTTGATCGCATTTGCAGCGCCGACGGTCCGCTCTTCGGGAGACGTTCCGATGAACCGGAACTGGAGCACCTGACTCGCGGCAACGGCGATGGTATACGTTCCGTCGGCTCTCGTCTGCGTGCCTTGAGTTGTGCCTTTGATCACGACTGACACACCTGGCATTGGATTGCCCTGCTCAGTCGTGACTTTTCCGGTGACTGTCTTTTGCTGCGCCAATGCTTCAGCGGCAAATAGTGTCAGTCCCATCAAGACCATAACGAACTGTTTTCTCATGTTACGGGTTCCCGGTTTCGGGTTCAGACCACT
>JBDTNA010000219.1:0-5773 GCA_039933985.1 Gemmatimonadales bacterium
GATGTTCGTCGTGCGGCTGAGTGAGGGAACCGGAATCGCTATCGGGTCGTTCGAGCGCGGCGAGAATCGTCGATTTCAGTACAATCCTGATGAGTTTGGATTTCCCGATACCGGCCGCGACTTCAACGGACGCCTGCGCTCCGCCGAAGGAGTCTTGTTCCTCGGCTACGGAATCACTCGGTCGATAGCGGTTGCATTCGAAGCAGCCATTGCCGCCGAAACCTTTCGCAAAGCGTCCAACGACGCGTCCGGGCTACCGGCTCGGCTTCACGAATCCGGTCTCGGTGATGTGCAGGCCGAGGTCGATGTACGACTATTCGGCCAAGGCATTCTCCGACCCGGTGGTTTTCTTGTCACCGAAGTCGTCTTTCCGCACAGCAAGAACCGACGACTTATCGGAAGTCCGGGGTTGCTGATTCGACCTGCCCTCGGCGCCTACAAGAATGTTGGACGAGCGATAATTCTCGCACGGCTCGCGGGCGAATACGATAGCGATTCGGGAACGCAGCTCGATTGGGGCGAATGGGGACTCGAAGTTGGCGTGGCGGCCATGAAATCCCTGAGACTCGCGGCGGGATTCGAGGGAACAGTAGGCGGCGCAAACAACTTTGATGAGGTCTCGCTCGTCACCGATCTACAGTGGATGGCGAGCGGCACTTTCGGATTCCGTGCTCAGAGCGGCACCGGGTTTACAGAGCATTCCCGCGGATTCTCTCCGGAGGTCGGCCTGATGATCAGGTTCTAGCGAACACAACAGAGTGTCATCTGCCGATCTTAGTCCGGTAAACGCCAAGCCACCTGCAACCGGCTTTGGTGTCGCCGCGGCCGCGGGGCAAGCAGTTGAACCTGCCCCACGGCCGTGAGCGTTACTTGTTCAGATTGAAACCGATGCCCACCGTGACCGCGAATCCCTTGAGCTTCGCTTTTGTATCGTCGGCTGGGTTGTCATTGATGTCGGTGAGGCCGTAGGTGTAGCGCGCGTCAACTCTCACAGATTGCCGGCCCATTAGAAACTGGATGCCTGCACCGCCAGTTGCGGCGAAGTCAGTTGACTTGATGTCGATGTCGGCCTGCGAGCCCTCGCAGTCGGTCTCGGAAGTGATGCCAAAGGCCGATCCCTTGACCTTGCAGCTCGAGTTGTACTCGAACTCGGGCCCAGCAAAGAAATACGGCTCCACATTACCCGACGCTGGAATCCAGAGCTTCAGCAGCAGCGGGACTTCGACGTACCCAAGCTTGACTTCCCCTTCCGCCGAGCCCTGCGTTGCAGAAATCTTTGTGCCCTTTTCGCTGTAGAATACCTGCGGCTCGATGCTGACCATGGCGTTGATCGGAACACCAAGGAATGCGCCCACGAGCCACCCAGTCCGGTAGTCGTAACTGACGTCAGTCGGCTCAGGATCCTGAGTGACCTTGGTATAGTTCACACCGGCCATCACTCCGATCGTCATTCCTGAAGTCTTCTGCGCTGATGCGGGCGGGACCGCGGTAACACACAACGCAGCGACACCCAACGCGGCGACACCCAACGCCGCTCTCCCAATGCTCGACATGTCCAGCTCCTGTTGTGGAAGTGGAAGATCATCGCTCGGGTTAACGCCTGATTAAGGCCGCTCCCTTGGGACTAAACGGTAACTAACAGTGCAGTGACGTCCTATGAGGAAATCCATCGGGACGGGTCGTTCCTCCAAACGAACCTTTGACGGGAAAGGGTTCAACCCAGATACTTACTCACTCGCCTCACCACCCAACGCAACTTCCCAATGACAACGCCAGTGCTTCCCACGATCCTTATCAATCGCAACTCGACTTGAGCCGATCCCGGCTTGAAACATCGTTCCTGACAGTCGCCGGCCTGCTCGCATGGGCCGGCGTCCTGATTCAGCTGTGGGTTTCGACCCGATTGTTCGGGAACCCGTTGACTGCATCGTGGCGACTTCTCGGATACTTCACGATCCTGACAAACGTCATCGTGGCGGTGTTCTTCACGGCGCGATTGCTTCATCGTGAGGGTCCAGCCAATCATTGGGCGAGGAGCGATTCATTCGCAACCTGGGTGACAGTCAGCATCACGTTCGTCGGCCTGGGCTTCATCGTGCTGCTTGCCCGACTATATCACTTCGAAGGGATCGAGTGGTTGACCAACGCGCTCCTTCATTACGTCACGCCGACGCTCGGACTCCTCTACTGGCTCCTGTTTGTGCGACCAGCGTCACTGCGCTGGAAGGATCCCATGATCTGGTCGGTGTACGTGCTCGCGTACGGGATTTACTCGATGGCCCGCGGGGCAGTGGACGGATTCTATCCGTACCCTTTTGTCGACCTGCCGAAGATTGGATGGGCACGCGTCTCAATCAACATGATTGGGCTTTACATCGCATTCTGCCTGTTCGGCGCGCTGTTTGTCGCTATCGGACGATGGTGGCCCTGCGACGCAAGAGCCCAAAGCACAAAATGAGTGAGATGGTGTCCGGAGCATTCTTTTCCTTGACCTTGTTCATCGGGCTCATCATCGCAATTGAAGGGGGACGCCGTATCCGTCACCATTCCGCGCGACATGATGGCGCGACGGGCCTGGGAACGATCGAGAGCGCGGTGTTCGGAATGCTGGCTCTCCTGCTCGCGTTTTCCTTCAACGGTGCTGCATCACGCTTCGACGTACGCCGTCAGCTCGTCGTCGATGAAGTGAACGCGATCAGCTCCGCACATCAGCGACTGGATCTTCTCACGCCCGAAGCGCGCAGTAAACTGCACACGAAATTCCAGCAATACGTGGATGCTCGACTCGAGACGTACAAGGCCGTTCCCGACACGAAGCAGGTGAACGCCTGGAACGCAAAGGCTGTTGCGCTTCAGGATGAGATTTGGACTGACGCGGTCACTGCGGTCCAGACGGCTCCCGCGCCGACAATCGCTGCGCAGCTACTTACCGCAATCAGCTCGATGACCGATGCTGCGACGAGTCGCGGCGCGGCCAGCTTCATTCACCCGCCCGCGATCATCTATTTCATGCTCGGGTTGATCGCGATTCTCGCGGCCCTCATGGCGGGCTACGCGATGGGCGCAAGCGATACGCGAAGCTGGCTCCACATCATTGGATTTGCTGCAGTGCTCGCTATCATGGCTTACGTAATCGTCGATCTGGAATATCCGCGGCTCGGGAGATTCCAGATCGTCGAGTTCGATCGGATGCTCGCGGACCTGCGTGCGGGGATGCGTTAGCTTGAAGCCCGCACGCCGAGTGAGAAAACTTCCTCTGGCAGCATCAATCGCCGCGCTCGCGTTTCTCACGGCGTGCAGCGACAAGAGCGAATCAAAACGCCCCGTCATTGGATTCGCACAGGTCTCGTCGGTTGCGACGCTCGACGAAGCGCGCGCGGGCTTCTTCAAGGCGCTCGCCGATTCCGGCTACATACCCGATTCGACAATCACGGTTATCGATCGAAACGCTCAGGGCGATATCCCGACGCTCGGGCTGATCATGAACGAGTTCCTCCAGCAAAACGTCGGATACGTCGCAACCGTCGCATCGGTCACAACTCAAGCTGCTATCAAGACGATCACCGATCGCCCCGTGATCTTCGGTGCAGTTGCGAACCCATACATAATCGGCGCTGGCACATCACCCACCAATCATCGACCGAACGTCACCGGAGCGGAGATTCCTCTCCCTGTCGATTCGGCCGTCTTTCTCGCCCACGAAGCGTTTCCTTCAGTCAAAGTGTGGGGAACACTTTTCGATCCGGCCGATCCATTCGCTGAGTTCTATCTCGCGAAGGCGAAGTCAGCCGCAACCGCTGCAGGCGTGGGTCTCATAACTGCCGCCTGCACCGGACCCGGCGACATTGCTTCAGGAATTCAGGCGCTCAAGGCGCAGGGTGCCGGCGGAGTCGTCCAGATCCCCAGCGTCATGATCGGTGGCGCCTATTCGGCCGTCGTAAAATCCACTCGCGCCGCCGGCATCCCGTTGGTCAGCACGACGACGAGCTTCCGTGGAGCGCCGATCGCTCTCGGATTGAGCTTCTACGCGAACGGCTACGACATGGGAACAATCATGATTCGCGTTCTGCGCGGCGCAGATCCGGCGACGATGCCTTTTCATAACGCGGCTCGCCGCATCATGATCGTGGATCTCGACGCTGCTCGCGAATACGGCGTGACAGTTCCGCCCGCTATCATCAGCCGGGCCGACTCGGTACTCGGCGTTGGAGCAACCAAGTCAGCGTCGCCCGTAACGACCAAGTCCCGTGCAGTTCAGTCAACTCCCGCCAGACACGGCACGAATCCGCTCGAGTTCTGGATCGTCGCAATCACACAGGGACTCGGCTTCGCCGCGCTTGCGTGGGGAGTTTATCTGTCGTCGCGCGTCCTCCGCTTTGCCGACATCACTCCCGACGGAAGCTTCACACTCGGCGCTGCAGTCGCCGCATC
Organism: Gemmatimonadales bacterium; assembly: GCA_039933985.1. Classification (GTDB taxonomy): domain Bacteria; phylum Gemmatimonadota; class Gemmatimonadetes; order Gemmatimonadales; family Gemmatimonadaceae; genus UBA4720. The sequence goes on from JBDTNA010000219.1 coordinate 4,432, forward strand.
GCTGATTGTTTCCGGAACTGATCCACTCGTCGCAACACTTGTTGCGATCTTGGCAGGAATGGTCGCCGGCTACGTGACAGGCATGCTCCACACTCGCCTCGGCGTAAAAGATCTGCTCTCCGGAATTCTCGTGATGACCGCTCTGTATTCGGTGAACCTGCACGTCATGGGAAAGTCGAACATATCACTGCTCGATATCAATACACTGGTGAACGACGTCCATCGTCTCATTCCACCTTCGGTCAATTGGTCCGACGACCTTTCGCTCGGCATCCTGTTCCTTGCGATGGCGATCGTGCTCGGCGCCATCCTCGCGTGGTATCTCAGAACAGACTTCGGCATGGCGATGCGTGCGGTTGGCGACAATCCGGCGATGATCACCGCGCAGGGTGTAGACAAACGCCGCATGATCGAGCTCGGTCTCGCGATCTCGAATGGACTCGTCGCTTTTTCGGGCGCGCTGATGGCGCAGCAGCAGGGTTTTGCGGACGTCACTATGGGAGTCGGCACACTTGTCGCGGGCATGGCCGCGGTGATCATGGGTGAAACGCTGCTCTTCAATAGAAGAGGGCTCGGTGTAACGATTGTCGCAGTTGCAGGCGGCGCGATTCTGTTCCGCATGATGGTCGCGCTCGCGCTTCGCTTAGGGTTGAATCCAATTGACCTCAAGCTGGCGACAGCCGTGTTCGTGCTTGCGGCACTCGCGCTGCCGAAGCTGCGCAAATCGGCGAGCATCGCATGATCGAAATCGAGAAGCTGGAAAAGACTTTCACGCAGCCTGGTGGCGAGAAGGTGCCGGCGCTTCGCTGCGTGGATGTCGTGATTCCAACAGGACAGTTCGTCACCGTCATTGGAACGAACGGCTCAGGCAAATCGACTTTGCTAAACGCAGTTGCAGGAAGTTTTCTTCCTGACGCGGGCACGATTCGGATCGATGGCGTCGATGTCACGGACAAGCCGGAGTACAGGCGCGCTGCACTCATCGGGCGCGTGTTTCAGGACCCGTTCAAGGGCACGTGTCCGTCGATGAGTGTGGCCGAGAATCTTCGGATGGCGGAGTTGCGTGGTCAGAGGCGCGGGTTGCGCGTCGGATTGAGCAGAGCGTGTCTCGATCGCTATCACGAGCAACTGAAGGGACTTGGAATGCGACTCGAAGGGCGACTGCGCGCATCGATGGGAACGCTTTCCGGGGGACAGCGACAGGCAGTGACGCTGTTGATGGCAACATTGAAGCGGCCGCAGCTGCTGTTGCTCGATGAGCACACTGCGGCGCTCGATCCTCGTGCGGCCGAGCAGATCATTGGCATAACCGACACGGTGGTGCGAGAGCACAAGCTGACGA
>JBDTNA010000220.1:0-5741 GCA_039933985.1 Gemmatimonadales bacterium
AGATGCGGCGGGCAGCGCGCAGCTTCGCGATCTCCTCGAAGAAATCGTTGTGGATGTCCCAGAAAAATGAAAGCCGCGGCGCGAACGAGTCGACGTCGAGTCCGCGCGCCATGCCGCGCTCGACATACGTGAATCCGTCCGCAAGCGTGAACGCGAGCTCCTGCGCCGCGGTGGCGCCTGCCTCGCGGATGTGATAGCCGGAGATCGAAATCGTATTCCACTGCGGAACATGCTCGGCCGACCACGCAAAGTTGTCGACGATGAGTCGGAGCGCTGGCTCGATGGGATACACCCATGCGTGCTGCGCCATGTACTCCTTGAGGATGTCGTTCTGTATTGTGCCGCGAAGTTCTTTCAGATCGGCGCCCTGCTTTTCTGCAGCAGCGAGATAAAAGGCGTAGAGGATGACGGCGGGCCCGTTGATCGTCATCGACGTCGAGACTTTGTCGAGAGGAATTCCGTCGAACAGGACTTCCATGTCGGCGAGACTGGAGATGGCGACGCCGCACTTCCCTACTTCGCCTTCAGACCGCGGATGATCCGAGTCGTAACCCATAAGCGTCGGAAAGTCGAACGCTACCGAAAGACCGGTCTGTCCATGTGCGAGCAGAAACTTGTAGCGCTCGTTTGTGTCCTTTGCGCTGCCAAACCCCGCGAACTGGCGCATCGTCCACAGCTTGCCGCGATAACCGGTGGGATGAATGCCGCGCGTATACGGATAGGAGCCTGGCAGCCCAAGGTCGGACTCGTGCAGGCTTTCGATATCGACACTGGTGTAGAGCGGATTTACTTCCTGCTCTGAATTGGTGAATGCGATGTTGCGCTTCTTCGCCGCCTCGTATTTCCGCTTCCACTGCTCGAGCTCGGCACGCAGCCGCTCGATCTCTTTTTCATTTCCGTCCGGATCGGCGATGCCGAACCCGAGTTTCCCTGAATCGATCGATGTCACTTTGCCGCCTCTTTCACGAGGTGTCCGTGCGTGGCGAGCAGCTCGTCAGCCACGACGTATGGAGTAACCGCTCCTGCTTCGAGATCGTCAACCCGTGCGCGGACCCATTCCAGAGTAGCCGCATCGTTGAGCAAACGACCCCGAATCTTTCGCTCAGCCACTTCCAGGACGCGCTCGACGAGGCGTTCGCGCCTTCTGACCCGAAGCTCGCCCGTTCTTTCAAGATAACCGAAGTGCCGGTCGAGGGACTCGACAATCTCCGTAATGCCTTCGTTCTTCGCCGCAACGGCGCGCAATACCGGCGGAGTCCATTTGTCAGGCTCAGTTGAAGCGGCCTCTTCGCGAGCAACTCGCGCCGGATTCATCATGCGCTTGAGATCGACACCGTGATGAGCTGGCACGTTCGCGTACGATGTGCCCTTGCGCAGTCCAAGCATCAGCTCGACATCGTTGCGAAGACGGTCGGCACCGGGGCGATCGGACTTGTTCACGACGAACACGTCAGCGATCTCCATCACGCCCGCCTTGAGCGTTTGAATCGAATCGCCGGATTCGGGAACGAGCACGACCATCGTCGTGTCCGCGGTTCTCGCGACATCCAGCTCCGATTGGCCGACCCCGACCGTTTCGATGATCACGCGATCAAATCCGAACGCATCAAGAACGTCGGCAACTTCACGCGTCGACCCGGCAAGTCCGCCGAGTGATCCTCGCGTCGCCATCGACCGGATGTAAACACCGTCGTCGAGCGAAACGCTTTCCATCCGAACTCGATCACCGAGGAGCGCACCGCCGGTAAACGGCGAGGTTGGATCCACGCACACAATCCCGACGCTCAATCCGGCAGCGCGAAATTCTTTCGTGACGAGCGTCGTGATCGTGCTCTTGCCGGCTCCCGGAGGTCCGGTGATGCCAATTCGTCTCGCTCTGCCAAGCTTCGGATGAAGTGTGCCGAGTACCTCGTCGATTCCCGGACGCTGGTTTTCGACGATGCTGACCGCGCGAGCGAGCGCCGGCGTTTTGCCAGCCGCGAAATCAGCAAGCAGCCGTTCAGTCGCGGTTGCCAAGAATCCTTTCCTGTTTCTTCCACATCGGCGATGACGTTCTAGACTCATCGTCAGGATGCTCGAGGCCGGCAACGTGAAGAGTTCCGTGCACGACGAGGCGCGCTAGCTCGTTCGCAGTTGAAACCCCGGCGCGGCGCGCATTTCGAATCGCGATTTCGGGACAGATGTAGATGTCGCCAACGGCCGGCATGCCACGCGCTGCCCGGCCCATTCCGAATGAGATCACGTCGGTTGGTCCGTGGTGACTCAGATACTCGTTATTGAGCCGCGACATCGCGGTTCTGCCGACGAATGCAATCGATATCATGGCATCGCCGATCTTCATCTCGCCGAGCGACGCTTCGACGAGCTGCCTTACCTTCGCGTCGGAGATTGCGAGCCGTCGCACGGTTGAAGAAACCTCAACGACGACTCGCGATTCAGTCATTCCGTCAGTTGCCGGCGTCTTCCGCGTACGCCTTGATGATCTCGCGAACCAGGCGGTGACGCACGACATCCGACTCGGTCAGGTAATGGAACCCGATCCCGTCGATTCCCGAAAGAATGCGCTCGACCTGAACGAGCCCCGAATCCTCGCGGCGCGGAAGGTCGATTTGCGTCTTGTCGCCAGTGATGACGGTTTTTGAATTGATGCCGAGGCGCGTCAGGAACATCTTCATCTGGGCATTTGTCGCATTCTGCGCTTCGTCCAGAATCACGAACGCGTCGGCGAGCGTGCGTCCGCGCATGTAAGCGAGAGGAGCGATCTCGATGGTTCTCGTCTCGAGCGCCTTCTGAACTCGCTCAGGCGGCATCATGTCTTCGAGCGCGTCATACAAAGGCCGAAGATACGGGTCGACTTTCGCCTGCAGATCTCCCGGAAGAAATCCCAGGCTCTCTCCGGCTTCGACAGCGGGACGCGCAAGCACAATGCGCCGGACACGCTTCTTCGAAAGTGCGTCGACAGCCGCGGCAACTGCGAGATACGTCTTCCCAGTTCCTGCCGGACCAATCCCGACGACAATGTCATTCTCGGAGATGAGCTTCAGATATTCGCTCTGACCGCTGGTCTTCGGCTGAATGACTTTGCGGATTCCCGGCAGAACGATTCGCTGCAGATCTTCGACGCCATTCCCTTCGCGCGGCGAGTCGATGCTCATGCGCAGGACGTCATCGGCCGTGAGCTCCATCTGCTGCTTGGCCGTGTCGATCATGCGACGCGCGAGCGGCGCAGCACGATTCACTGCGTCCTGTGTTCCGCTGATGGTGAGCGTGTCGCCACGGAGCGCGATCTTCGCCCCGCTCTGCTTCGACAGCTCGATGAGATTTTCGTCGTTCACGCCGGCCAGCGTGAGCATGTCCGCGCCTTCGGTCGAGAGGCGCTGAACGATCGGTTCTTCAGTCACTTGTGGCAGAGCGCAGCTCCAGGTGCAAGTCTGACAGGTCTTGTGAGTTTACCGGCGTTGGCGCGCCCTCGAAGAGAGCACGCGCAGCGGTAGTCTTCGGAAATGCAATTACGTCGCGCAGCGACTGGGCGCCGGAGAGCAACATGGTAATCCGGTCGAAGCCCAGTGCAATGCCACCATGCGGCGGCGCGCCCGAGTTGAGCGCTTCGAGGAGAAATCCGAAACGCATCTGGGCATCGTCCGCGCTAATGCCGAGCTTGCCGAGTATGCGTCGCTGCAGTTCGGAATCGTGGATACGGATGCTGCCGCCGCCGAGCTCGGTTCCATTCAGCACGACGTCGTATGCGAGCGCGCGAACGTTGCGCGGGTCGGAGTCGAGCTTGTCCAGATCCTCGGGATTCGGTGACGTGAACGGGTGATGGACAGCCGCGAGACCACCAGTCGCCGCATCGACGCCGAACAACGGGAAATCGGTGACCCACAAAAGCTCCGCCTGATCGTCGGTGAAAAGACTCATTCTTTTCGCGACGTCCTGCCGAACACGATCGAGCGCGACACTCGAGATGTCGTCGGGTCCCGCAACCATGAGAGCAAGCTCACCTTCAGCGAGGGCGAGAAGTTCCGCACCAGCATCGCTGACAAATTTCGCCGCCGGTCCTTCGAGCGCTCCGTTCGCTTTCTTGATTCGCAGAAGACCCGACGCACCGCCTGACTTCGCAACCTGCTCGATCTCGTCAACCTGTTTGCGCGAAAGCGCGGCGCCACCGGGAATACGGATACCGCGAACTCTGCCGCCGCCGTCGATCGCGCTTCGCGTGATACCGAAATCGGCGCCGCGAAATACTTCAGTAGCGTCGAAGATCCTGAGATCGTATCGAAGGTCAGGACGATCCGATCCATAGAGCTCCATCGCCTCCGAGTACTGCATGCGGCGGAACGTGGTAGGAATCTCGATGCCTGCGTCGCGGAATAGCGCGGCCAGCAATCCCTCGGTCAGCGCAAAGATGTCTTCCGGCCCGACAAACGAAGCCTCGATGTCGATCTGCGTGAATTCGGGCTGTCGGTCCGCGCGAAGATCTTCGTCGCGGAAACAGCGCGCGATCTGGAAATACCTGTCGTAGCCGGCAACCATCAGCAGCTGCTTGTAGAGCTGCGGTGATTGCGGGAGCGCGTAAAACTCGCCCGGGTGCACGCGGCTCGGAACGAGATAATCTCTCGCTCCTTCAGGAGTCGGCTTAGTGAGGATCGGCGTCTCGATCTCGAGAAAACCGCGCTCGTCGAGGAATCGACGCGTGGTCTGCTGAAGACGATGACGAAGAACGATGTTCTGCTGAAGCTCAGGGCGTCGAAGATCGAGGTGCCGATGACGCAGGCGAAGGTCTTCGGAAGCGAGCTTTTCCCCCTTGCCTCGTGCGACGGGAATTGCAGGGACTTGAGCCGCCGACAGCACCTTGAGCTGAGTCGCCTGAAGCTCGATATCGCCCGAAGGCATTTCGGCGTTCCGCATTTCGGGCGGTCGCGGCGCGATTCTACCGCTGATCAGCACCACATACTCGTGGCCGAGTGAGGAGGCTTCCCCAATTACCCACGCGGGGGTCCACTCGGGATTGAAGGACACCTGGAGAAGTCCGGCGCGATCGCGAAGGTCGACGAACACGAGTCCGCCCAGATTCCTAATCCGATGTACCCATCCGGCAACCGTGACCTGTTCACCTGCGTGGTCGGACCGAAGAGCGCCGGCAAGTCCACTCGGCCTCATCTGGGTCCCGAATACATCCGGAAGGGTCACCAATTCGATGCGTTACCTGGAATCCTTGTTTGACCTCCGACAAAGGCGAATCACGAGGGTCGTAGTCGAGGTTCTAAGGGGTTAAACTTAAGGGTGACATACATTTGGTGGAAGGACTCGGATACGTGATGAGACCCTCCGGAACAACGACTAATCGGATTGATCTGCTGGACATGGTTCCGGCTGACGCGCAGGCAACGCTCAAGTCCTTTGCACAGCGGGCCGGCCAGCCGGCCTATCGGGCGAACCAGGTGCTTCAGCACCTGTGGAAATCTCCCCGAGAAAGTTTCGATTCCATAGCTCAGCTGCCAAATGATTTTCGCGAGCAGCTAGCTGAAGCGTTCGAGATACCGCGTTTGGCTATCGCGGCTCGACAGCTCTCGACCGATGGAACCGAGAAATTTCTTTTCCGGTTGAGCGACGGCGAGCATATCGAGACCGTTGCCATACCCGAGGGCTCGCGACTCACGCTTTGCATTTCGTCGCAGGCGGGATGCGCCCTGCAGTGCTCTTTCTGCGCGACCGGCGCGATGGGATTTTCGCGCAATCTC
>JBDTNA010000221.1:0-5726 GCA_039933985.1 Gemmatimonadales bacterium
CATAGAGGTACTGTCCACTGTCATCCAGATCTTGATCTCGCGGGCCCTGCGCTGCCGCGGTACGACCCGCCACCTGCTCGAGCAAGCTAAGAGATCCGCTTGCTGAAATGGTGTAGCTGGAGATTGTTCCTGAGCCGAAATTGGTGATGTAGGCGTAACGTCCACCACCAGCGATCACCGTCCAGCACACGTCGGTTTCGAAATCGGCTACCGAAGGCGGGTTAATCGACTGGAATCCACCGTCGAGCGTGTAGGAAGAGGCAGACGCCTGCCCCGCGGCACCGGCATGCGCCTCGGTTACGACGAAAACATTGTCGCCACGAAACGCGAAACCGAATGGCGTCTGACCATTGGACGCGTTGACCGTTGGAGCCGCCGCAGCCAGTCCGTTTGCGCCGACTGCAAACGAAGCAATCGGCGAAATGCCGGACGGGCGCGGGTTCGAGACGATATTGAACTTTGCGCGCAACGATCGGGATCCCGATATCCGCAAGAGAGCAGTCGAGTCGATCGCTCAACTCGATCCGCCGTCTCGCGCGCTTGACGTACTCGCGCAAATCGTTCGCAACGACCCTGACGAATCGGTTCGCCGCGAGGCCGCGGAAACAATCGCGGAAGTTCACGATCCCAGCCGATATCGTTCGCCGGCCCCCAGCATAGAGGTGCGTAAGAAGGCGCTTGAAACCATCGCTGACTTCAAAGACGAACAGAGCGCGTTGCGCCTTCTCAAGACAGTGGTCGAGAACGACAACGAACCCGACATCCGGCGTTACGCTGTAGAAGCGCTGGCCGAGCTGAACGATGACGTCGGTGTTCCGTTTCTCAGGGAGCTGGCGAAGTCGAGCCGTTTCCCCGAGGTCAGAGCCAAAGCGAGAGAAATGCTGGACGACAAATAGCCCGGGCTTTATAGGCCAAGATCACTCGAGCCCAACCGTGAGGTTCAGCGCGGGCGCAACGTGACCGAGCGTGATCTCGACAAATCTGAGTGCGAGTGTCAGCGCTTGTAGCTGATCGACACCGTAGATGGGTCGCACGGCGGTCATGAGGCCGAAGCCGCGGGGCGCGCCGAGAAACTGAACGGGGCAAACCCAGTCGAAGCCTGGGCGTGAATCTCGTTGAGGAGCCCCGATGCGGACGGTTAGAGTGCCAGCGTTTCTTCCGCGCTGCCAGTCGTACTTCCTTTCCGCGACCACGGTACCGAGCTCGACTCTTCGATGTCTCATCGACTCCCCTTTCGTCCTAATTAGACCCGAACGTTGTCCAAAGCAGCAGCACGACACCGCCAACGATTGCTGCATCAGCCAGATTGAACACGGGCCACACTCGAAGATCGATGAAATCAACGACCCCTTTCCTGGCAATACCGTCGAGCAGGTTTCCGGTCGCGCCGCCGACGACCGCACCGAGTCCAGCATGCACTAACTGAGTTTCAGTTTGCCCTGCGACAATTGACGCCGCCACGCAGAGCAGTATCCACACAAAGGCAACAAAGCGAATCGCTCCGGCCGATCCCCAGAGTCGCCGCCGATTGACAACGTGCCGGAGTCGAACGCCTCCAATAATGCCCGCCGTGAACACGCCTTCATCGAGCCGCGCCACAACCATCGCTTTTGCAAGCTGGTCGGCGATCACGACAAGACCGAACACCGACAACATCAGCAGCATTCGCGACGCACGAATGCGATTCTACAGCTCCGAATGTTCATAGATTGGGCGCCATCCACGTCGAATTTTCCATTCTGCGCAGAGAATGTTCGGGACCCACGACAGCCATGCACCCGATGTACTCATGATGGCAGCGAACTGATTCTTATCGCCCCGCGCCACAACTTTCCGCGCACCCTCGCTGAAGTTGTAGTCTATCACGGTGTCAACCCGCCTTGGCCGGAGAGACGATGTCGCGTCTGCATCAGCAGCTCGATCGCATCCGCAAGGTGCTCTTCCCCGATGTGGTGATCCCCGCGCTCACCACGCAGACGGTGAGCCTGCATGAGAACATCAGCATCGCGGAATCCGTCAGGCGTCTGGAACTTGTAGCATGCCAGCTCGACAGTCAGGCCATTCGCATCCTTCATATAGAGCGAATCCATGAAGCCGCGGTCCTTCTGATAGAACGAGATGCCGTGGGCGGTCAGCCGCGCAGGAGCCTCATTGTATGACGCGCGCGAAACGTTGAACGCGATGTGATCTACGCACCCGATCTCACGCGGCGCGGGACGGCCGGCGTTCTCCCGCTTCTCATTCGTGAACACCGTGAGCAGTCGCCCGTCGCCGGGATCGAAGTAGAGATGGTTCTCCTCGGGATTGCCGAGGTTCGGCTGCTCGAATATGAAAGGCATGCCCAGCACGCCCTGCCAGAAATCCACTGCACTCTTTTTCGTCGAACCGACGATCGTGATGTGGTGCAGTCCCTGAACCTGGATCTTCTTCACGTTCAACTCCTCCTGGAATTTCGCAAGCTAGGCTGCGCGCTCCGGCGTCCGCCAGACCAGTCGCTAAGCTGCGAAAGGTTAACGGCTTAGTGGTTCAACGATCGGAGCTCCATTCCACCAAATCCCAGAGATTGCCGTAAAGATCGTGAAAGACCGCGACCGTTCCATACGATTCGACCTTCGGCGGCCGGACGAACGTGATTCCGATCTCGGTCATCCGATTGAAGTCTCGCCAGAAATCGTCGGTGCTGAGAAAGAGGAATACACGGCCGCCTGTCTGATTGCCGATGAAGCGCTCCTGCTCAGGGTTCGATGCCCTGCCGAGCAGAAGCGTCATGCCTGTTGAACCCGGGGGCGCGATCAATACCCAACGTTTGTCCTGCTCCGGTTGATAGATGTCCTCGACAGCCGTGAAGTTTAGCTTTTCAGTATAGAACTGAATCGCTTCGTCGTAATCGCGCACCACGAGCGTTACATGAACGATCGCCTGTTTCACCTTGGCGCGATCCGATCAAGGGTTGTCATGCTCTCACTTGCGGCCGACCCAAGTGGGTTGGCGCGTAGACAGTGACAAGAGAACCGTCGGCCAGAAACGCGGATGATGGTGCGCGGCTCAACACCGCCGCGAACTCGGGCCCGTACACAGCTTCAAGATCACCAGAGATGCGCGGCGCTTCGACATTCCAGACGCGCCACCGCGGATGCGCGACCTTGTATTCCACTGTGCTGCCGTCTCTCTGTCGCGTGTAGCCCCAATAGTGCTCCGTAATGAACTCTTTCTGGCTCGCCGGCGCAGCGGTTTGCCCTTCCCCGCTTGTCGTGACACTGATGCTGGTCCATTCGCCGCCAGTTCGCCAGCCGTATTCGACGTGCTCCGGCACACCGTCATTGCCCATGGCGCCGAACCGATGGCGCATCGGCAATGCGCGATACGGTTCGTTGTAGATCGGCCGCGCCGTTGTTGCGATCGCGAGACGAGGGACGAGCTCGCGAACGAACGTGACACCTCGCCGGATTTCATCGATGAGAGTTCGCCGAACGTAGAAGCGGAGATTCACCTCTTCGAATGTACGATGCCACGGGATTCGTACACCGAGCACACGTGTATTCGCGAACAGAAAGCCGACGAGACTGACAAATGTCACGCCTCGCCATTGATCGAGAGTCGTGCCCATCGGGAACGAAGGTCTCCAGCAGCGACGGCTCCACGGCGAAGTTGAGCATCACCAGGTTACGCCATTCTGCAGTCAGGAACGCTCGCTGATCCAGCTTCGGCATCGATTCACGCAAAGCAGCTCTCCGACTATCGCATTCCCTTCAGCTCGAACAGATAGCTCGCATTCTCACGCTCCATGTACGCGTAATTCCGCGGGTCATCCGCAAGCGCGACTTCCGATACGTTAAGCACACCCGCCCGGCGCGGACTGAAATCAGGCAACAGAGTGCTCCGCGCGCCAGTTCCCAGATCGACCTGCTCTACATGAACCGGCTGCGCAGTTGTCCGCCTCGTCCACAGTGACTTTCCGTCAGGACTAAACCGGATCACCCGATCGTCTGACACGAGGCCGGGCACGCCGCGCGACGTACCATCGCTTACTGAAAACTGCCTGTAGGAATCTCCAACCATTGCTACGATGAATTGACCGTCCGGTGATGCAACAGCTCCTCGCACACCTTCCGGTGTGAACGGGCGGAACACCCCGTTCGCAAGAGACCTGGCATAGCAGCGCAACGCACGATTCGGCTCGTTACCACACACAATTATCTCGTTACCGTTTCCGACAAACGAGGCCACCGGGATCGCGGCGAATTCGCCCTTATCCAGACGCCGCGCCGCACCTGCGCCCGTGGGATAAAGCATCAGCTGCACAGGTGCTGTTGGCATTACACTCATCACCCATTGCTTGTCATGTGACATGCCGAGAACGGCGCCTTCGCCCAGTCGCACAGCCGGTGATCCATCTGTCCGGCGAATCATCAATGCGTAATGCATTCCCGCGACGTCCGATCCGTCGCTGAATGCGAGCATGGACGCGTCGGCCGAGATTATGGGGAAAAAGCTGATATCCAGCCACGACAGGTCTCTCAGTGCTGTGTCGCCGGCGAGCTTTACGAGAATACGCTTGAACGTATCCGCCCGACTGATCAGGCGCCGACCGTCACGCGCAATGTCCTGAACAGCGCTGTTGCCGACTCCAGGCGTACCGTGACGCAGGCCGCCCCGCAGCGTGACTTCGTGCACATTCATGATGCCTCCGCCATCCGCTGCACCGTATACCAGAGTTTTTCCGTCCGGCGTCCACGCCAGACCCTCGACGGCCAGATATTGCGGCGTGAGCACTTTGTGCGTTCCGTCGAGATCCACCACTGCCACCGCGCCGCGGTCGTCACCTTTTTCGGGATGCTCAGCGAAGGCGATATGCTTTCCATCGACAGAGATCCGGACGTCGCTCAAATAGCCGGCAGTCTCGAAGAGCACTGTCCCGATGGGATACTCGAGACGATCCTTTCCATCCACCTCATGAACGACCGCGAGCTGCGATCCATCCTGAGACCAATCCGCATCGTGGACAGCAGCTAGCAGCTCGCGAGGCGACCCGCCGCCGACCGGCATCCTCGCGAGTGTGCCCGTGAATACTCGATGGTGGTTGTAAACCGCGCCGACGAGCACCGCCATCTCATCCTTCGAGGATACTGCAAGCAGATGCGTCCCTGAGTCACTCACTGCACGGGGCTGAGGATACGCCGAAGTCAGGACGTAAATTCGAGGCGAGCTGCCGGCATCAGCGGCACTGTAAACGATATCCCCGCCAGTTGCGTATCGGGCTGAGAATATCATCTGCGTGCCATACGTTCTCTGTTGCATCGTCACACCGACGACGGCGTTGTTCGAGCTCGAGCGACGGCCCATCATGTACGCTGCGGCGATCACAGCTGCGCCGAATACTGCTGCTGCTCCCCATCTCGCAACGCCGCCCGAAATCGATCGCGACCGCGCAGCAGTATGCGTCGACCGATGACTCGAGGTGTGCAGCGACGAGCCGCCCTCTCGAAGCGCGTCACCAAATGCAGCCGCCGATGCAAATCGATCAGCCGCAAGTTTTTCCAGTGACTTCTGCACAGCCTCGTCGACATGCGGTGGCACCGTCCGACGCTGCCCCGTCAGGCTCTTCGGCGACTCGGTTATCACCTTGGCCACAATCGACTGCGCCGTCGGCCCAACGAACGGCGGCTCACCTGCCAGCATTTCGTACAACACGCAGCCGAGTGAGTAGATGTCGGTCCGCGCGTCGA
>JBDTNA010000222.1:0-5719 GCA_039933985.1 Gemmatimonadales bacterium
TGTGGGCGAGCACCTCGCGCGGAACGTGCCTTTCCCCCTGCGCGACGGTGCTCGGGAGCTCGACGATGTCTTCCGGATCGACCATCGGCTCGTACGCGCAGCCGTAGCGCTCCTTCAGCCGCTCAGCGTCAGACTGAGTGACACCGATTCCCTGCACGATGTCGCTCGTCACATTGCTGCCGCCAAAATTCACCGTCGCGAGATGCCTGATCTTTCCTTCGTGAAAGATCGCGACGTCGGTCGTGCCAGCACCCATCTCCACGAGCGCCACGCCAAGCTCTCTTTCATCCTCCGTGAGGACTGCCAGAGCGCTCGCAAGCGGCTCGAGCACGAGTTCCTTCACGTGATATCCGGCCCGGTCGACCGACTTCCGAAGATTGGTAGCCGGCGAAGTGCCAATGGTGACCAGGTACATCTCCGTTTCGAGACGCGTACCGACCATGCCGATCGGATCCCGGATGCCCTGGTTCTTATCGACAGTGTATTCCTGCGGGATCGCATGCAGCAGCTCGCGATCCTGAGGAATGGGCTGCGCGCGCGCGACTTCGTTCGCGCGATTCACGTCGGCCCGTGAGATCTCGTCGCCATTCACCGCGACGATCCCAGTGCTTGTCATCGCGCGGACATGTTCGCCCGCGATGCCGGCATAGATCGACTCGATCTTGAGCCCGGCCATCCGCTCCGCATCCTCGATCGCTTTCTTGATCGAGCGCGTTGTTTCCTCGATGTCGGCAACGATGCCTCGGCGCAGACCCGTCGTCCGCGCCTGGCCGACGCCCAGAATCTTCAGCGATGTCTGACGATGGAGATCGCCTGTCGCCTCTGCGATAACCACCGTTGTTTTCGCGGACCCGATGTCGAGACCGGCGATGACACGTTCAGGATTCATTGAAGCCTTGCGATCACCTGATCGCGGTAGCGTAGGTCCAGCTCGGCGACTCTTGCGCGGCGCCGCAACAGGTCTGACTCGACCGGAAAGATATCGGCCAATCGCGCGGCTGACACCCCCACCGGTGCGCGAACGCGCAGCATCTCCGGCGCGGGCGGCACAGTCGGAGCGGCTAGCGAATCGCCCGGCGTCGCTGCGGCAGCTACCGCGTTGCCTGTAAAGAGAGGCAACAGGAGAATCACCAGGCTGTTTCGCCCGTCGCGGGCGACTTCGTTGATCCGGTGAAACAACATCGGGTTGTTCGCGCGCGCGTCGCCGAGGAGCGCAAGGATCGGCTTGTCGCGTTGAGCCGCGATCGGCAAGTCGAGGTCGTCACGCGTTGGGTCAATCGGAAGAACCATTCCGAGGCTGTCTACCGCTTCGAGTCCTCGTGGACTTGCCGCGAGCGCGACCGGAAGATTTTCCCGAATCGAGATGACAAGAGTGCCGGGCAGCTTTCGCTTGATGGTCACGTCGCCGACTTGCGGCATCGACCTCAGCCTCGCGACAAGTGGCTCCGTATCATCCCACACCGAGCGCATCGTATCGACCGCGAGCCGCTCGATGACTTTTCCGGCGAGAGGTATCGCGTCCCTTCGACCGCGATCGAACGCAGGTGAAAGAATTCAAGCTTCGTCGCTCCTTTGCGGGCAAGCCACGAAGCCGGCGCGAGCAGAATGAGCAGGAGAATGAACGCGATTACTCCCCATCGGCGTCCGGTGGGCGGTGGTGGCGGTTCTGCGGGTTCGAGCGGCAGCGGCGTCGTCAACCGTTGCTCTCCAGCAGGCCCTTGAGCTCGGGTCCGGTTCGCGTGATGTCTCCTGCACCGATCGTGATCACTACATCTCCATCGCGAACGACGTTCTCGAGCGCTGCAGCGAGCTCCGTGCGCGGACCTTCCCACAGCGGAGCGCGCCCTGCATCCCGCATCGGCGTTGCAATCATCTCCGATGAGACACCTTCGATCGGCTGCTCGCGAGCAGGATACAGATTCGCCAGAAAAACAACGTCCGCATGCGACAAAGCCCTGGCAAACTCAACGTGAAAATCGCGGGTCCTCGTGTAGAGATGCGGTTGAAAGGCGGCGATGATCCGCCGATCGTGAAACGCGGACCGCGCCGCCTGAAGCGTTGCCTCGATCTCCGTCGGATGATGCGCATAGTCGTCGATGATCGTCACGCCGCGCACTTCGCCGATTCGCTGAAACCTGCGCTCGACTCCAGTGAACGATTCAAGTCCCGCGCGCATCGCGTCGAGCGTCACGCCGAGCGCCAGACCGGAAGCAATCGCAGCAAGCGAGTTCCTGACGCTGTGAAGCCCCGGCACCGAAAGCCGGATTTCGCCGAGCAACTCTCCGTCATACAAGCATGTAAATCGAGACCCGCCGTCCTCTCCTCTCACATTCGTTGCAACGAGGCGTGCTTCGCTCGACTCTATTCCATAGCGAATTACTTCAGCAGTGCTGGGTGTCGGCAAAGTCGACGCGCCGGGGTCATCAGAGCAAAGCACGATCGTCCGCGCATCGCGGATGTACTGCGCGAATGCAGCGCGAATCTCATCGATTCCGCCCGGATAGATGTCGAGGTGATCGGCTTCCATGTTGGTGACCACCGCAATAGTCGGCGCAAGCGCATGAAAGGATCGATCGTATTCATCGGCTTCAACCACGAACAGACGATCTCCACCTTGGCTGAGATTGCCATTCCAGGCGCCGACGCGTCCGCCGACAATCCCTGTAGGTGAGAGACCGGCCGAGGCGAGCGCTTGTGTTGTCATCACCGTCGTTGTTGTCTTGCCGTGCGTCCCCGCCACACCAACGAGCTCACCTCCCGAAACAGCGCGGCCAAGCGCTTCCGCGCGACGCGTCACCGGAATTCCAAGCGATCGAGCACGCTCGAGCTCAGGGTGATTCTTTCGAACGGCCGACGTAACAACTATCTCGGCTGCTCCGTCAACGTGCGATGGATCATGTCCCTCGAGCACCGTGATGCCGAGCCGTTTCAGATCGCCGACTGACGCAACGTTGGTATCGCAGCCCGTCACGGTGAATCCGCGGCGCACGAAAAGCTCGGCGAGCGCGCTCATCCCCGCGCCGGCGATTCCGACGAAGTGGATGGGGCCTGGTTTGTCCGGGGGCGTCGCTGTCATTGGGAACTGCTCAATCTAGGCGTATCGTGATTTCACTCAAGGCGAAATTACGCCGCTGCCACAGCGAGTATGTGTCGCGCAATCTCTTCGGCCGCGTGTGGTCTCGCGCGCTTGAGAACGGCAGCCGACCTCTGCTCGAGAAGACTCGGATCGTTTAGAAGCGCGCGCACGGATCGATCGAGCGACTCGACTGTGAGATCGCTCTGACGAATGAACTCGGCCGCTCCCGCTGCCGCCAATGCGCGAGCGTTGGCAGTCTGGTGATCGGCGGCCGCCGTTGGGAGAGGTATCACGATCGGCGGGATTCCCCACGCGCACAGCTCTGCCGTTGCCATCGCCCCACCGCGCGACAGCGCGAAGTCAGTCGCCGAGTATGCGTCGATCATCGGTGAGAGATAGGCCCTGATGCGAACGCGATCGGTTTCCAGTGAGGCGTAATCCGCGTGTGTGTTTCTTCCCGTCGCCCAGATCACGAAGAGATCATCCGGAATTCCAATTTTCACCCACGCTGCCACAACGTCGTTAATCGCTTTCGATCCCTGGCTTCCGCCGTAGATGAGCATCACGCGTCCGCCAGTCGGCGGAAATCCCCACGAGACGCGAGCAAGCGACTTGTCCGGACGCGGATCGGGCGGTGGCTCGATTGGATTTCCCGAATCGAACAACTGCGTTCGTTTG
The DNA here is from genome assembly GCA_039933985.1 of Gemmatimonadales bacterium. Lineage (GTDB taxonomy): Bacteria > Gemmatimonadota > Gemmatimonadetes > Gemmatimonadales > Gemmatimonadaceae > UBA4720. The sequence goes on from JBDTNA010000222.1 coordinate 3,755, forward strand.
CCCGGCTTGAGATGAGACGCAGCTTCCGGAAAGCCGTTGTGAACCTGCCGGGCATACCGGCTGAAGAACTTTGTCGTCAATCCGGGAAAGCTGTTCTGTTCCTGCACGGCATATGGGATCCCATGCATTGCCGCGTAGGCAAGCGCGATTCCCGACGCGTATCCTCCGGTGCCGACAACGACTGCAGGTCGTTCATCAGAGACGATCTCGCCGAGCCTGGACCATGCCGTCGTCGCACCGCGGAGCGTTTTCCAGTTCTCCCACGGCCTGGATCTGTACAGTGGATGCAAGTCGAGCAGTTCGTGCGGAAACTCGGTCGATGGCAAAACGGTTCTCTCGATTCCCCGCTCCGCTCCGATGAAAAATGGTTTCACACCTGGATCGATCCGCTGCATGGCGCGCGCGATTGCAAGCCCGGGATAGAGGTGACCACCCGTTCCGCCGCCGGCGAAGAGGACGCGCATGCTACGCTCTCTGGAGCGAGAACGACGGATCAGTCGCTCGGGAACCGATCACCTTCTCTCGTGTGCTGCCGATATTTACAAGGATGCCGGTCATCAATAGCGACAGCACCATGTTTGACCGCCCATATGAGATGAACGGGAGAGTCAGTCCGGTCGTCGGAAGAAGCCCGATCGCAACACCGATGTGAAGGAATGCCGTGATGACGACTGTCGCCGTAATCCCTACCGCCACGAGCTGAAGAAACGGCGTCCTCGCTTTCTTTGCGATCCGAAATCCGAGGAACGCGTAGGCGGCGAACGCGATGATGAGAACACAAAGCCCGACGAATCCCCATTCTTCGCCGATCGATCCGGCAATGAAGTCATCGTACGCGAGAGGAAGAAATCCGAGTTGCTGTCTTCCACGCCCGAACCCGATACCGATGACCTGCCCTGAACCGACCGCAATCAGCGATTGTCGCAGCTGGTCACTCACATGTGCAGGCGCGCTTCCCGGATCGAAGAATGCCGTCATCCTGAGCAGCGCATAGTTGAGACGCTGCAGCTGGCCCCACAAAAGTGGAATCGCGATGATCCCGAGCACGACGAAGTGTCCGATCCGCACACCGCCGGCAAAGAGAATGATGCCCATGATGAGTGTGTACATCATCGCTACGGAGAGATCCGGCTCGAGCGCTACCAGAACATCCAGCACGCCGATCACAACCAGAAACGGCAGAAGTCCTTTCGTAAGCCGGCGGAGTGCGTCGCCTTTTTTTATCACCAGCATCGACGTCCACATGATCACCGCGATTTTCCCCAGCTCCGATGGCTGCAGAGACGACCCGATGAGAAAGCGTCTCGATCCGCGAATGCGAGGAGCAATCGATTCTGTAAATGGAAGAATGATCACGATGAGCAGAACCATCGACAGCAGCATCAACGGCCACGCGTACTTGCTCCACAGCTCGGCGTCGACCTTTGCAAAGACTGCCAGCGCGATGAGGCCGGCAGTTACGCCCGCAAGCTGGCGTAGAAAGAAGTAGCTGTTTCCGAGATCCTTGCTCTGCGCGTAGATCGCGCTCGCGCTGTAAACCGTTGCCAGACCGAACGCGAGAAGCGTAGCGGTGATGAGAAGAACGAGGCGCGCCTCCACCCCCATGTACCAGCGATAACGAACGTCTGCTACGGTGGTCGCCATCAGCCTGCCATCGCGAGCTCTTTGAACCGCGCGCCGCGCTCCTCGTAGTTCTTGAACATGTCAAAGCTGGAACACGCGGGAGAAAGCAGGACCGCGTCGCCCGGCTGAGCGCTTACCCGAGCGTGTGCCATCACCTCGTCGAAATCCGATCCGAGCACTTCGGTCGGTACGACACCATCCAGATCCTTTCCAACGATTGGACCCGCTTCCCCATAGGCGATCACTTTCTTCACGTTCTTCCTGATCGCATCCGCAAGTCCGGTGTAAGCCTCGCCCTTGTGACGCCCGCCCATCAGCAAGACAGTCGGTCGTCGCATTCCC
>JBDTNA010000223.1:0-5711 GCA_039933985.1 Gemmatimonadales bacterium
TCGAGATTCTGCGCGACCCGATATGGAATAACATCCGTGTCGATGAGCTGACGCTAAAGCTCGTTGACACGGATGTGTTTCAACGACTGCGGTATGTAAGGCAGCTCGGTCTCGCGTTCCTCGTATATCCCGGCGCGACGCATTCCCGCTTCGAGCACGCGCTCGGCACCTACCACCTGTCGCGTGCCACTCTGGCCTATCTCGCCGACCGCGACGCCTCTCAGACTGTAACGACTGAGGAGCAGGCAATCGTTCGCGCTGCGGCGTTGCTGCACGACATTGGGCACTATCCCTTTTCTCATGCATTGGAGGAGATCGGACAGCTCCATCACGAAGACGTCGCGCGCCCGCTGATCATGAACGGGCCGGTGTCGACGATTCTTTCCGAGGGAATCAGCGCTGACGCGCCGCGACGAGTCTTCGAGCTGATTCGCGGCACGAGCTCCAGTCCGCTTCAGGGACTGATATCGGGGTCGCTCGATCTCGACAAGATCGAATACCTCAAGCGTGACGGCTTCATGTGCGGCGTGCCGTACGGCGAGATCGATGTAGATCGGCTCACGAATTCGCTGCTCGTTTTGAACGATCCCCATTCTGGCAGAGCGGTTGTGGGAGTTCGCGAGAAGGGATTGTCGGCGCTGGAATCGCTCCTGTTCGCGAAGTATCAGATGTACAGGAACGTTTACTGGCATCATGGAGTTCGCAGCGCGACGGCGATGTACAAGCGGATGGTGGACGATGCGCTTCGCATCGGTGCAATCGACGCCGAGCTGTTGCCGTCGTACACCGACGAGGGACTGCTTCATCGGCTCGAGCATGCGCATCCAACGCCGATTCTCGATGCACTCCGCACCCGGAAGCTCTACAAGCGCGCGCTCGAGTGGCCGGCCAGCCAGCTCGACGATGGATTCGGCGAATGGATCGCCACCGATCGCGAGCGAACGAGAGAAGCCGAGGATGAGATTGCGAAAGAGCTCGGAATGAAGCCGGCTGAAGTCCTCCTGGATTTTCCGATGAAGACGCAGATGCTTGGCCTCGACATCCCGGTTCAGCGTCGCAATGGGGAAGTAGAGCGTTTGACCGGAGAGGGCTGGCCAGGCACGATCAATCTTCCGAGCCTTTCCGAGGAACTGTATCGGAGCGCGCGTTGGTTGCGCGTCTTCGTTTCGAAGCGGATTGAAATCGCGCCCGATCGCGTCAGGGCCATTCTCGACGCCTTCGGCGAATTGGGCAGATGAATCGAAATGCGAGTATCCGCGTCGCGAGCGAGCCAGGTGGCAATCCCGATTTGCGTCGTTTGATCCGCAAATATCCGCCAAATCCGTATCCAAATTCATGGGAGCAGCCCAAGCACCAGGATCCCGGATTCCCGGATGAATCGTTTTTCTACATCTGTGTCGTCTGTGTCATCTGTGGTAAAATCCTTACAAACCCTCGAAGAGCTTTAGCGACTCTGGGTTAGCCAGCGCTTCGGTATTGCTCACTGGCCGGCCGTGAACGGTCTCACGCACCGCGATCTCGCTGATCTTGCCGCTGATCGTCCGCGGAATATCGGCGACCTCGAGAATCTTTTTCGGAACGTGAAGCGGGCTTGTATTATCTCTGATCTGTTTCCTGATTCGGGCGCGAAGATTTTCGTCGAGCAATTCGCCTTCCCGAAGACGGACGAACAGAACGATCTGAACGTCGCCTGACGCGTCTTCGCCGATCTCCTGGCCAATGGCAACACTCTCGAGAATTTCCGGAAGCTGCTCCACCTGCCTGTAGATCTCGGCCGTGCCGATGCGAACCCCACCGGGATTCAGCGTGGCGTCGCTCCGGCCGTAGATGATCATGCCCTCGTGTTCGGTCAGCTCACACCAGTCGCCGTGCCGCCAGACGTTGGGATATTTCTCGAAATACGCCGATCTGTATTTTGAGCCGTCCGGATCATTCCAGAATCCGACAGGCATGCTGACGAATGGCCTCGTGCAGACGAGCTCACCCTGCTCCTCGACGACCGGATCTCCCCGCTCATTGAATACGTGGACGGCCATTGCGAGTGCGCGACATTGGAGCTCTCCGCGATATACAGGCCCGATTGGATTCGCGCCGGCGAAGCATGACACGATATCAGTGCCGCCGCTGATGCTCGCGAGATGCACGTCCTGCTTGATTCGCGAGTAGACATAGTCGAAGCTGTGAAGCGCGAGCGGGCTTCCAGTCGACAGTATCGTTCGGAGCGCTGAAAGATCGTGCGATTCGCCAGGGGCGAGGCCGGTCTTTTCACACATCGCAAGAAACTTCGCGCTCGTTCCAAAAACCGTGATCTTCTCCGCGTCCGCCATGTCCCACAGCGTGTCGGCCTTCGGCGGAAACGGCGCGCCGTCGTACAGAACGATCGTCGACCCAACCGCGAGCGCGCTCACCAGCCAGTTCCACATCATCCAGCCGAGTGTGGTGAAGTAGAAGACTCTGTCGTCGCGCTTGAGGTCAGTATGAAGGAGGAGCTCCTTGTAGTGCTGCAGGAGCGTTCCTCCCGCGCTGTGCACCATGCATTTCGGCAAGCCGGTGGTGCCGGACGAATAAAGGATGTAGAGGGGATGATCGAACGGAAGGCGATGAAATTCGACGGCACCCCACGCGCTAATCGAAAATTCTTCCCACAGCATCGCATCCCGCAGGCCAATCAGGCTGGGTTGCTTGTCGCCATAGGGAACCACGACGACGCGCTCGATCGACGGAACTTTCTCGACGACTTCAGCGACTCGCTGCAGACACTCGATCCGCTTGCCTGCATACGTGTAGCTGTCGGCGCAGAAAAGAATCCTCGGCTCGATCTGGCCAAAGCGATCGAGAATTCCCTGAACGCCGAAGTCCGGCGAGCATGATGACCACAACGCGCCGATCGAGGCGGCCGCGAGCATCGCGATGACAGCTTCCGGAATGTTCGGCAGGAATCCAGCCACGCGATCGCCTTTGCGAACACCGTGCTCGCGTAAAGCGGCAGCGACGCGAGCGACTTCATCGTGCAGCTGATTGTACGACAGCACACGCTGCCGGCCGCTTTCGTTCCACGCGACGATCGCATCGCGGTCGTCCCGATACCGAAGCAGGTTCTCCGCAAAATTCAGTCGCGCGCCAAGGAACCAGCGAGGTCCGAGATCGTCGTCAGGCGGAGCCATGCGATCGATTCCGCGGACGACATCATCCCACGGATACTTTTCCGGATTGTCCGGATCATCACCTCCGTCCGCAATCAACTCCGCAAACCGCCACATCAGTGGCCAGAACTGCTCCGGATGCAGCACTGACCAGCGGTACAGCTCGCTGTACGAGGTGAAATCACCGGCAAAACGCAAAAACGCAGACATGTTTGCCTGCGTGATGCGTTCAGCCGACGGAATCCAGACTGGGTCGGTCACATGCCGACTACTAACTGGTCGGCGGAGAGAACATCTCGTTCTGCACGTCGAGCCATGACTTGTGGTACGCCGGATCCTCAATGGACGTTGCGGCCTTGGCGACCTTCAGAGGACGGAAGCTGTCCATCATGACAGCCAGCTCGTCGGTGTACTTGGCACCAATGCTCGCCTCGGCTCGACCCGGATGTGGACCGTGCGGAATTCCGTCGGGATGATGAGTGATGCTCCCGAACTCGATCCCCTTGCGACTCATGAACTCGCTCGACGCGTAGTAAAGCACTTCGTCGGAGTCCACGTTGCTGTGATTGTACGGCGCCGGAATCGCATCCGGATGAAAATCGTATGGACGCGGACAGAATGAGCAAACGACGAATCCGTCACCCTGAAAAGTCTGGTGAACCGGCGGCGGCTGATGAACGCGTCCGACGATCGGCTCGAAATCCATGATGTTGAACGCCCACGGATAGAAGAATCCGTCCCAGCCGACGACATCGAAGGGATGATGGTCGAGGACGATCTCGTTGATTCCATCGTACTGCTTCACGAGAAGGGGGAAATCTCCTTTTTCGTCATGAGATTTGAGCTCGAGCGGGCGGCGAATGTCGCGCTCCGAATATGGTGCACCTTCAACTAGCTGGCCAAACTCATTGCGATAGCGCTTTGGCGTTCTCACATGACCGCGGCTTTCGAACACGACGAACTTCGTCTGCTCGCCCGTCAGATCGATGTTGAATCGATGAAGGATGCCGCGATGGATGATGAGATAGTCACCCTCGTGGAAAGGGAGGTCTCCATAAACAGTCTCGAGAACTCCCTTGCCTTTGCTGACATAGACGAGCTCGTCAGCCTGAGCATTCCTGTAGAAGTGCTCGTCGTTCTTGTCGGGCTCGACGTAAAGCATCGCGATGTCCTGATTGAACAGAAGTGGCATGCGGTCGAGCGTCGCACTGCCGCCCTTCTTCACGCGCGACGTGAGGAAATGGCGGTGATGCAGCGCGCGATTCGAATCCTCTTCGTACTTCGTTTCCTTCAAGCGCCGCACGGATTTCACCGTTGTGGGCGGGTAGATGTGATAGAGAAGCGACGACGTACCGGTGAATCCTTCGTGCCCCATCAGCTCTTCGGCGTAAAGACCACCGTCCGGCTTTCTGAAAGCGATGTGCCGCTTTCGCGGAATCGATCCGAGCGTGTGGTAATTTGGCATCAGAGGTTTCCGCGGAGTGACTGTTCGCGCTCGATCGCTTCGAACAGCGCCTTGAAGTTGCCGGCGCCAAAGCTTTTCGCGCCCTTGCGCTGAATGATCTCGTAGAAAACGGTCGGACGATCTTCCACCGGCTTGGTGAAGATCTGCAGCAGGTATCCTTCGTCATCGCGATCGACGAGAATTCCGAGCTCCTCGAGAGGTGCCAGGTCTTCGTCGATCTTCCCGACACGATCCGGTACGCTGTCGTAATAGGTAGAGGGAACGCGAAGGAATTCCACGCCTCGCGATTTCAGGTCGGTTACAGTCTTGATGATGTCGTCGGTCGCGAGCGCGATGTGCTGCACCCCCGGACCGTCGTAGAACTCCAGGTACTCGTCGATCTGCGACTTTTTCTTTCCTTCAGCTGGCTCATTGATCGGAAACTTGATGCGGCCGTTTCCGTTCGACATCACCTTGGACATCAACGCTGAATACTCGGTCGAGATTGCCTTGTCGTCGAACGTGAGGATGTTCGTGAACCCGAGAACCTTCTCGTAGAACCCGACCCATTCGTTCATCTTGCCGAGCTCTACGTTGCCCACGCAGTGGTCCACATACTTGAGTCCTGCGGGCACAGGCGTGAACGGAGACTTCATCGGCACAAAGCCCGGCATGAACAAGCCGTTGTAGTTCTTTCTCTCGATCAGGCTGTGGATCGTGTCGCCATACGTGCGAATCGCGGCCATCACGATCTCACCGTTCTCATCCTTCTGAGCGGTTGGCTCGAGCGCGGATTTCGCGCCTCTCTCCATCGCGGCGGCATATGCGGTGCGCGCGTCGTCGACCCATAGCGCGATATCGCGCACGCCGTCGCCATGCTTGTGCACGTGATCGGCGATCGGTCCGGTCGATTTGACCGGCGTCGTCAGGATGAAGCGAACCTTATCCTGCTGGAGCAGGTAGCTCGCCCGGTCGCGTGTTCCGGTCTCCGGGCCACGATACGCCACCAGCTCAAATCCGAATGCGGCGCGGTAGTAGATACTCGCCTGGCGTGCGTTGCCGACGTAGAACTCGATATAGTCTGTCCCGTTTATCGGGAACGTATCCGTGACCGTTTCCGGTGC
>JBDTNA010000224.1:0-5674 GCA_039933985.1 Gemmatimonadales bacterium
AATCAAGTGCCGAATATTGCGTCAGCGAAGAAGAACATGCGTAAGTCCAGAGCCGCCCAGGCCCGCAATCGTGGCCAGCGCTCCGCGCTTCGCACCGCACTCAAGAAGGCGCATTTCGCGGCCGCCCCCGGCGAAGACGTCACCGTTGCGGTGACGCTCCTCGATCGCGCCGCGAGAAAGGGACTGATTCACAAGAACACCGCTGCCCGTCACAAGAGCCGCATGGCCAAGCACGCGAACCAGGCTGCAAAAGCCAAGTAGTCTCTAGTCCAGCTTCGAAATCAAAACGGACGCCAAGGCGTCCGTTTTTGTTTTTTTCCCCACCCTCTACATCGTCGCGAGCTCGCCGCCGCACCGCTCGCAATACCACTCAGTCGGATAATTCGGCGTCCCGCACTCCGGGCATTTCAGAGTCTTTGCCTGGTCCGGCTTCACCGCCTCGGTTCTACGGACTGCCGCGCCTCCGCTCGGCGGAGTCTTTCCGGTTCGAGGACGCTGAGTCGCGGACATCGCTGACGCCGCTGCGGCGATCGGCTCGACCGGCATTCTCTCTGCTTCCGGACGCGGTGTCTCTGCCGGGTTTGGGGTAGTCTCTTCTGCCTGCGAACCATCAGAAGCCGGACGATCACTCGCCTGCGGCACCGCAGGTGGCTGTGACGAAGGCGGTGCCTGTGAAAAAGCCGGTGCCTGCTGCGGAGCCGCCGCAGGCGGCGCGGGTGTTTGAACGAATGGACGCTGCGAGCTCGATTCCTGTTGCACCGGCCGAGATTGCTCCGCTGGAGCAGGAGCCGACACGACCGCAGATGACTCTTTCGCCGCAGGAGTTTCCACCGACGCCAGCGGTTCGCTCGCTGCCGGAAAAGAACCGACGCTCCCAACCTCGCTCAACTTCTGTATCGCCCTGAGCTCGCCAAGCTGCCCATCGAGTGACTCACGGTCCCCCGCTGCTTTCGCGAGACCCTGCTCGGCTTCAGACTTGAGCTGCTCCCAAAGCTTCGGCTCATATTCGCCGACATCTGCACGGAGCTTGGCCTCCTCGAGTCCTTCGCGGCGCGTGTCTTCATCGCGCGCGACCTCGACAAGTCGCGATGACAACGTCGAGATGCTGAGCTGCAGCTCCTCCGCATGCCCGCGAATATCGCCAACCACGCGATCGAGCCTGCCTCGATAATCAGCCTGTACACGCTCGAACACCTGCTCCGGCGTTCCCGCCCTTTTCGCTTCGAGCGCTGTCATCCACTGCTCATATTGCTGGCGCTCGGCGATCAACGCCCGCAGCGCGTCCAACGCATTTGTCTTGGCTTTGCTCATTCCCCTTTCACCCCATCAGCCCCGGTTCGTTCGCGCATCTTCTGCGCCGAGCCGATGGACCACGCGTCCACCGACAATCGTGCACACAGCGCGACCCGTCAACGTCATTCCGGCATACGGCGTGTTGCGGCCCTTCGTGAGAAACGCGGAGGGCTCGACCTGCCATGTACGTGACGGATCGAAGACCGTCACGTCACCTGGCGATCCTTTCGCCAGAGTTCCACCCGGTAAGCCGAACAGCCGTGCCGGCGCGCAAGACATTTTCTCGACAAGTGTATTGAAGTCAATATGTCCCGTCTCGACAAGATTCGTCACGGAGACCGCAAGAGCAGTCTCGAGTCCGATGATGCCGTTCGGTGCATCCGCGAACTCGCGCTCCTTCTCATCGTAGTGATGCGGAGCGTGGTCGGTTGCAATCATGTCGATCGTTCCGTCCTTCACCGCGTCCCGCAGCGCCTCCACATCCTTCTGAGTTCTTAGCGGAGGGTTCATCTTCGCGTTGGTGTCGTACGAGAGTACGCGCTCTTCGGTCAGCGAGATGTGATGGGGGCACACTTCCGCCGTGACGTTGATTCCCCGCTCCTTTCCCCACCTGATCAGCTCCACCGAGCCGTGCGTGCTCATGTGCGCGAGATGCACATGTCCGCCGGTTCGCCGGGCGAGAAGAATATCCCTGATCGCCATTATCTCTTCTGCTTCCGACGGAATCCCCTTGAGGCCAAGCCGCGCGCTGACGAATCCTTCGTTCATCGATCCGCCGTGAGCGAGAGTCGGCTCCTCGCAGTGATCGATCACCGGAATGCCGAAGCTGCGCGCATACTCGAGCGCGGTTCGCATCAGGTGCGCGCTCACCACAGGACGTCCATCGTCGCTCACTGCGACAGCTCCGGCCGCAACCATCTCGCCCATCTCGGCGAGAGTCTCTCCTTTTTGCCCGACTGAGATCGCGCCGATCACGTGCACGCGCGATGCATTCGCGCGCTGTGCCTGGCGGATGATGAATCCGACCGCCGCCTGATTGTCGGTGACAGGATCGGTATTCGGCATCGCGCAAACTGCGGTGAACCCTCCCGCCGCCGCCGCCCTTGCCCCGGTCTCGATTGTTTCGACGTCTTCTCTACCGGGTTCGCGAAGGTGGCAGTGAACGTCGATGAATCCCGGTGACACGACCAGTCCACTGCAATCGACCACTTCGGCGGCATCATGCTCGCCGATGCGCTCACCAGCGCTCTCGATTCTTCCATCGACGATGAGCACGTCGCCGATCCCGTCGATGCGTCGTGATGGATCGAGCACGCGGCCGCCACGAAGAAGAATCGGTCTGCTCATGAGCGGCCTCCGCCTTTCGCGGCTTCGGCGAGCTCGGGCCGTCCGCCTGCGAGCAGGTACAGAACGGCCATCCTTATCGCGACGCCGTTGGTGACCTGATGTAGAATCACGCTGTGCGGACCGTCAGCCACGTCAGAATCGATCTCGACGCCTCTGTTCATCGGGCCGGGATGAAGAATGAGAATGTCGCGCGGCGCACGATCGAGCCTCTCGCGAGTGACACCGAACACGCGATTGTACTCGCGGCTCGATGGGATGTAACCTGCAACCATGCGCTCGAGCTGAAGCCGAAGGACGTTCAGCGCATCCGACCATTCGATTGCTTCTTCGATTCGCTCGAAAACCGTTACGCCGAATTCTTCGATCGCATTCGGTAGAAGTGACCGTGGACCACAGACAGCCACTTCCGCACCGAGTCTCTTCAGGCCCCAGATGTTGGAGCGCGCCACGCGCGAGTGAAGAACGTCACCGCAAATGCAGATTCGTTTTCCCTTCAGATCGCCAAGGTGATCACGAAGCGTGAGGAGATCGAGCAATCCCTGTGTCGGATGCTCGTGAGTTCCGTCGCCGGCGTTGATTACGTTCGACTCGATGCGCTCGGCGAGAAACTGCGCCGCACCAGAAGCCGAGTGGCGAATGACAACCATGTCGATCCGCATCGCCTCGAGATTTCTCGCCGTATCGACAAGAGTCTCGCCCTTTGAGACACTCGATCCCGAAGCCGCAACGTTGACCGTGTCCGCGCTAAGCCGCTTCTCGGCGAACTCGAACGAGATGCGCGTTCGCGTCGAGCTTTCGAAGAAGAGATTCACGATCGTCGATCCGCGAAGCGCCGGCACCTTCTTGATCGACCTCTCGCTGATTTCCTTGAACGGCTCGGCGGTGTCCAGAATCAGACGGATCTGCTCGCTCGTGAGAAACTCGAGCCCCAGCAGATCCTTGCCGAGCGCGCTGGTCATGGACCGTGTGCTCCTGACTCAGGGACGATGACTACGGCCGTTCGCCCGTCGAGATCCTCGACCAGGACGTCGACACGATCTCCCTGTTCAACGGTGATCTTCTTACCGACGATGTCCGGCTGAATCGGCAGCTCGCGACCGCCGCGGTCGATCAGAACGGCGAGTGCGATATGCGCGGGCCGGCCAAAATCGGCGAGCTCGTCGAGCGCTGCTCGCACGGTGCGGCCGGTATAAAGCACGTCGTCCACGATCACGACATTGCGACCGTCGATGTCCCACGGAATATCGGTAGGCCCAACGACGGGCCGGGGTCCGACGGTCTGGAGATCATCGCGATAGAGCGTGATGTCGAGCGACCCCTGGAGCACGCGCTCGTTTTCGCTTTCCTCGATCAGCGCGGAAATACGCCGCGAAAGCTGAACGCCGCGTCGCTGAATGCCGACGATAATGAGGTTTTCGGTGCCGGCGTTGAGCTCGATGATCTCATCGGCCATTCGTCGAAGGGTCCGCTCGACGGCAAGAGCGGTCAGAACTGTTTTCTGTTCGGTTGTACGGGAGGGCATCGGCACCAAATATGTCTCGGACATCCCGCTATTTGAAGCTGTCGGACCTTTGGGAACCAAAAGCTTGAAGCTGTCGGACGTTTGGGAACCAAAGGCGCAGCGAGCTTCGAAAAATCAAAACCCAAAGGAATACTGCTTGTGGCATGTGGAGCGGATTCTTCGGATATGGAGCGGATCAAACCAAAAGCCTTGTGGTTATTTCTTATCCGCTCTGTATCGGATTCATCCGCTCCACGTGTTGCAAGCAGTATTCTTTTGGGTTTTCCTTGTTGACGGGCATCGGCAATAAGTCAAAGCCTATATGCAGTCAGGAGATCTTAACGCCAGCCCTCTCCTCGATGACCTTGACGGCCTCGACGTGGTCCGCCTCTTCACCGAGTGCAGCATGGGCTTCACGAAACAACTCCGAAGCGAGTTCAATGAACGGAGCCTGAAAACCATTCTCGCGGACAATGTCCGCCGCAATCCCGACATCCTTATCCAGCAACGCCAGCTTGAACGTTCGCGGGAACGCTCGTCCGATCACTCTTTCCGTAAAGAGATTCTCCGAGCTATTCGATCGACCGCTCGAGCCATTGATGACATCGAGCGCGATGTGAGTGTCAACTCCAAGACGGGCGAGCGCGGCGAGAGCTTCACCGGCCGACCAGATGTGTATGGCGAGCAGCGCCTGATTCATCGCCTTCACCGCGTCTCCGGCGCCAATGTCTCCGCACCGCACGATCTTCTTTCCGAACATTTCGAGAACAGGCCTCGCTCGATCGATCGACGCTTCGCTGCCACCACACATCACCGTGAGCGTCCCCGCAACTGCTCCCTTCACTCCTCCGCTGACTGGTGCATCGATGAATGCCACACCCTTCGTCGAGAGTATTTCGGCGATCTCCTTCGAGGTCGCGGGATCGCCCGAGGTGCAGTCGATCATCATCGCGCCTTCAGAGATCCCTGCTGCAATTCCCGAATCGCCGAGCATGACGTCCTTCACTTCACGCGACGACGGAAGGCACGTGATCACGACGTCCGCATTCCTAACCGCTTCAGACGGACTGGTCGATGCAACTGCGCGATGTGTTGCGGCAAAGGCAGCTGCTTTCTCGTGTGATCTGTTCCACACGGTCAGCTCGATCGAATCGGCCGCGAGGTGGGCCGCTATCGGCGTACCAATGGCGCCGAGTCCAAGGAAGGCAATCTTCATTGCTTGCTGTTCATTACGGTGTTCCATACGATCCGCGAGATGTCGGCGATGAGTGTCGCGGAGTCTTTTCCTTCGCGAAGTCCGCGAGTCAGGACCACGAGGACATAGGGCTTTCGGCCCGGCGGATAGACGATCGCAGCATCGTGAGACACCGCGGTGATCTCTCCGGTCTTGTGAGCAACACGAGTTCCGGCCGGCAGGCCCGCAGGAATTTTCTCGTTGAATTCCTGGGCGAGGAGAATCTCACGCATTTCGGCGGAGCTGCCAGGCGACAGAATCTTCCCACGCTCGATCGCGGCGAGAAGGACAGCGAGATC
>JBDTNA010000225.1:0-5673 GCA_039933985.1 Gemmatimonadales bacterium
GGAGGAATCGCGATGCTCGACGCCTTGCCGGCAGAGATAATCCTGTTTCCCGTCACGACGATTGCCGCATCGGAAACAACGGACGGACTCGCGATGGTGATCATCCGCGCTGCTTTCAGTACAGTCGTTACCGGTGCGCCCGTTTGAGCTTCCACTATTCCGGACAAACTCAGTGCGGCGACTGCGGTAGCGAGAAATGCGCGTCGAATGCTGATCATTGTTGAATGTTGGCTGTGGGGGACTGGAAGACGACTCTATCCGCGGAACGTCGGACCAGCCACCACGCGGAGGGCTGACCGGCATGAAGATACGGTCACCGACGTCGTTTGGGCATTATGCAGCTCCCCGTCGGTTTCATATGAGGGAGCCGTGCCGAAATGCAGCTCGAAGCTCGTGGATCGCTCAATGATGCATTCGGGGAACTTGAGATGCGTACCACGAGTTGCGGCGGCAAGCATTGCCATTCTGCGCGCGGGCGAAAGGTCGAGAATCGAAACCGCTTCGAGCAGGCCATCGGTCGCCTTCGCTCCCGGCGCGATCATGAACGTTCCGCCGAAGTATTCCGTGTTCGCCACGACGAGCAGCATGTGCAGTCGCGCCGGCCGCTTTGCCTTCGGCGACGTGATCGCGACATCGATTCCGCGAAAGCCGAAGAGTTGTCGCAGCGCAGTGTAAAGGTAGACAGAGCCTCCGCGCAGCCACGGAGTTCTACCGATCTCCTCGAGCACGGCGACGTCGAATCCGAAGCCGCAGCAGTTCACGAAGAACACGTTCTCGATGCGGCCGACATCGACTCGCACGTCGGAATCGCGCGCGCAAAGTGCAGCGACTGTTCGCACGTCGGCTTTCGAGGTTCCGAGCACTTTTGCGAAATCGTTCCCGGTACCCGCGGGCATTACAGCGAGCCGCACACTCGCACCGGAATGCAGAATCGCGTTCGCGACGTTGGTGGTGGTTCCGTCACCACCGACAGCGACGATCGTCGTGAAGCCGCGCGCGATCGCGTCAGTTGCGATCGCTGCTTCATCGCCCTTCTGCTTTGTGGTTTGTATCTCGCAGCCGCCGATCTCGCTGAACCGCGCCGAAATCTCGGGAATCAGCCGCGCCCCGCGTCCTCGTCCCGCTGCCGGGTTGACGATGACGCAGATGCGCTCAGTCATCAATGAGTGCCAATCTGCTTCCAGGGCATTGCGGGAACGGACGCGAGATCGGAGAACACGCCAGACGCGCGCGTTGTCGGCATCGGTGAACGAGAAGATCGCAAACCCCGTCGCACCTCGGCTGCGCGCCAGCCTGATCTGATTGACGATCTCTCTCGCGCCTTTGCTCGCGTCGATGCCGATGTACATCTGGCGGCCGGTCTGTCGCTCGTCGCCTTCGAGATGCTCGTCGAGCATGCATCCCCAATCGATCCGCGCACAATGTGGAACCTTGATACGCGAATATGTCATCGGTACCAGGATATCCATGTAGCCGCCCATCGCCCACGCACGGCTGTCCTGCATGAGGTCGGTGCTTCCGGCGAGCGTTTTCCAGTGCCACTTGTCGTAGTAGATCCCCCACACAGCCGCAGAAAGAACAAGCTCAGGCCTTACAGCTGCAATCGAATCGTACGTCTCATGCACCATGCGGCTCACGAGACCGGTGCGATAGGCCTTCCACTCCGCCGGATACGCGTCGGGATTCTTTCCGAACTCGGCCCGGCTCACGGCGTCGTACGACCACGCATTGCCCGGGTATCGAATTCGATCGAGGTGAATGCCATCGATGTCGTACCGGCGCGCAATGTCGGCGGCGACAGTCGCGAGGCGCGTTCTCACCTCCGGAAATGACGGAGACACCCACACGTACTCTTCGCTGTTGGGACATGGAAGCTGCTTCCCCGTTCGATCGCTCATCACCCACTCGGGATGATCGAGAAGCATATGCCGCGGATTTCCCTCGTCGGGCTCGGGCATCGGCTTGCACTGTCCTTCGATTCCGGCAGCGCGACCGGTAAGCGCATTCAGATACGCATGGACCTGAAGGCCGCGCTTGTGACCTTCGCGCACCGCAACCTCGAGCGGATCGTACAAGGGAGTTCCGCCAAGCTTGCCGCAAAGAAGCGACGCGCATGGCTCGATAGTCGACCGATAGTATGCGTCACCAGCAGCTCGCGCCTGGAAATAGATGATGTTGAAATGCGCACGCGCAGCGGTTTCCATGATTCGCGTGATCTTCGCTTCCGAATCGTAGTCGAAGCGGGTGACCCACAGGGCCCGGGCTTCGGCTCGATCCGCTTGCGCCTGCAACGGCGCAGACGCAAATGCAGCCAGCAAAACAGCCGATACAATCTTCATGATGCCACTATAATAGAACCATGACACGCTCGCGAAACCTGTTTCTTCTATCCGCTTTCTTTGTTTTTGCCGGCGTGATGCACTTCGTCATCCCCGAGCGCTACGCCGATATCATGCCGGCGTGGATTCCATCACCGATGATGATGGTATACCTGAGCGGAGTCCTCGAGATGCTCGGCGGACTAGGCGTGCTGTTACCGCAAACGCGCCGGTGGGCGGGCGCCGGACTGATCGCACTACTGATCGGCGTTTTTCCGGCCAATGTGCAGATGCTCTCAAATGCGCTGGCCGATCACGCTTCTCCGGTGTACATCGCGCTTCTTTTCCTGAGACTGCCGCTTCAGCCGCTGATGATCGTGTGGATCTATCGAACAGCCATGCGCAGCGCGCGCGACAACAAGGCTCCGCGGACGATCTTGTAGACGCCGCCGTTGGCGGATGTGAGATAGAGCTCGCCGGCAGCGTCTTCTCCAAACGATGTTACAGCGCCGACGGAAATAAGGTCCCACGTGCGCTTGTCTGTCGCGACGCCATTCTGGAAGAGAAAGCTCTTCACTTTTCCAAGGCAGTAGTCCGCGTAGAAGTAGTGCCCGGCTATCTCTGGAAGCGCGCTGCCGCGATACGCAAACCCTCCGGTGATCGAGCACGACCCGTCGCTGTGGCTGTACTCGAGAACCGGAATCTCGAGCCCCGTCTTGTTGCAGGTCGACGCGTTGTAGCACGAGGTCGCTTCCATCACGTTCCACCCGTAGTTCACACCGGCGCGAGTAGAAGGAACGATGTTGACTTCTTCCAGAAGATTCTGCCCGACGTCTGCTATATAGAGCAGGCCCGTAACTCTATCGAACGAGTATCTCCACGGATTGCGAAGGCCAATCGCCCATATCTCCTGTTTCGCATCATTTCGTCCAGCAAACGGATTATTCGACGGAATTGAATACGGGTCGCCATTGTTGACGTCGATCCGCAGCAAAGCGCCCAGGAGCGTGTTCGTGTTTTGTCCGTTGAGATTCGGATCTCCCGCCCCGCCGCCGTCGCCGAGTCCGAGGTACAGCATTCCGTCGGGGCCGAACATGGCCAATCCGCCGTTGTGATTCGAGACGGGATGCGGAACGGTGAGGATGACTTTAGCCGATGCCGCGTTCGCCACGTTCGCGTTTGCGGTAACAGAGTAGCGCTCGATTCGCAGCTCACCGCCGGATCCGGTGAAATACACGTAGAAGAAACCGTTCGTCGCGTACTGCGGATGAAATGCAACGCTGAGCAAACCGCGCTCGCCGCCGCTCGAGACTTTCGAAGTGATGTCGAGAAACGGCGTCGTGATCAGTTGTCCGCCGGAGATGATTCTGATGCGGCCCGGTTGCTCGACTACAAAGAGCCGGGAGTCTCCTGGCGGACTGGTGATGTAGACCGGACTGTTGAATCCTGAAGCGACCGATTGAAGGCTGAGCTTGAACTCAGTGGGGATGATTCCGGGATCGTTCGAGTCGGTGCTCGTGCAGGCGACCGCTGCGAACGCTGCAATTATCGCCAATGATCTCATTGCCAGTCATTTCTGCACGTCCCGCGCCGTCCGTACCGACAAGCGCGATGGCCACTGAGACCGCTGAGTAAGGCGTTTTAACCGCCGAGACCGCAGAGACCGCAGAGACGCGAAGAGAAGGCTGTTGGTTTCTTACAAAAATAGGTTCATCCGGTAATACCAGGATTCTGTCGCTTCGGCTGCTCCTATGAATTGGGATACGGATGTGGCGGATATTTGCTGATTAGCGACGCCCCCAAAGACATAGGATTCCCCGAAGCGCGGAAATCGCCGATGCTGTGTCTTTGATCTCGCCTTCGAAAGCATCTATGTAGTTGGGTCGGGATCCAACGAATTGTTCGGAGGAAAAGCGGCCGCAAGGGCCATCCTGACTGGTCGCGGCAGTTCTACGGAACACTGCTGACAACATGCTCAGTCTCCAGATCCGGTCTTATCCGCTCATTCCGCAGAATCCGAATACAACGTCATAGATGTCGCGTTGCGCGGCATTCCCCGGAATTCCCGGATGAACCCAAAAAAAACAATGCCGAACTGATCCGGAGCCTGGGCTACCGAACGATTCGGGCTTTTCCTCGGCGGTCTCTGCGGTCTCTGCGGTTCCAACGCCTTTTCTCAGTGATCTCGGTCTGAACAGCCTTAGTCCTCCAACGACGGCTCGTATCCGGATTCTACCGCCGGCGCCAGATGACTGTTCCCGCTGATAACCCGCGCGCATGTGTTCCACCGCAAAATCGAATCGTCGTTACCCGGCGGCCGGATCGCCTCTGCTTTCTCGTACCACTGCATCGCCTCGCGAAGCGACTCATAGGACATTCCGCCCGATCCCATACCACCCTGCAGAAGCAACGCCTGCCCGCGACGCTCAGCGACCACTCCCGAGTAGTATGCCCGCTGATATTCGTCAGTCAGCCGCGAGAGATAGTCCTTCGCACGCTTGACCCCTGACGCCGCTACCCCGCTTTGCAGATCCGTCAGCGCCAGAATCAGTATCACCAGCACCTGCTGGTTATGAGGGTCCACTTCGAGAATGTCGAGGCAGATACTCTCTGCCGCCCACGACTGATTCAGCAATCGATAGCGCTCCGCTTTCTGAATCGCGCGAGGAATACTCTCGGGGGAGATCGGTTTCAGCTCATACATATCGCACCTTCTATTCTGATTTGCGCCGGAAAAGCCGTACCAGTGCCTTCAATGGATCATAATGCTCGTCCACCACCCGCTCCTTGAGCGGAATGATGGCGTTGTCCGTAATCGTAATACCCTCGGGGCAGACCTTGGTGCAACACTTCGTGATGTTGCAGTAGCCGATGCCGTGCGCCTCTTTCAGCTCCTCAGTCCTGTTGACCGTATCCAGAGGATGCATCTCCAGCGCCGCAACATAGGTGAGGAACCTCGGCCCGATAAAAGAATCGTGCTTCGAGTGATCTCGCAGGACGTGACACACATCCTGGCAGAGATAGCACTCGATGCACTTCCGGAATTCCTGAACGCGATCGACATCGGTTTGCGACATGCGCCAGGTTCCATCGGGCGCATCCGGCGCACGCGGCTTGAACTTCGAGATTTTCTTCTTCACCTCGAAGTTCCACGACACGTCAGTGACGAGATCGCGTACCGGAGGAAACGCGCGCATCGGCTCGACGGTCACCGGCTCCGAAAGATCGAGATCGTTCAGGCGTGTCATGCACATCAGCTTCGGCATTCCGTTGACTTCGGCGGAACAGGATCCGCATTTGCCCGCTTTGCAGTTCCACCGGACCGCCAGATCGTTCGCGCTCTCGGCCTGGATCT
>JBDTNA010000226.1:0-5658 GCA_039933985.1 Gemmatimonadales bacterium
GCATTCGAGGCAGATCCCGACACGCAAAAGGTCGTGATGATCGGTGAGATCGGGGGCACCGATGAGCAGGAGGCGGCAAAGTTCGTGAAGGAGAAGATGACCAAGCCGGTCGTCGGATTCATCGCTGGACAAACAGCTCCTCCGGGTCGCCGCATGGGTCACGCTGGTGCGATCATCTCCGGCTCGGCGGGTACGGCGGCCGAAAAGATCGAGGCGTTCCAGAATGCGGAAATTGGTGTTGCGAAGCGGCCGATAGATGTCGTGCAACTTCTTAAGGAAGCTTAACTAAACATATAAGGGACATATACATATGGCTGGCCGCAGGACACTCACGATAGTCAAGCCCGATGCGTTTGGCGCGGGCAAAGCCGGCAAGATCATCGGACATCTCGAGGCCGGTGGATTCAAGGTGGTCACGACCCGGGTTCTTCGAATGACGGAGGCCCAGGCGAGTGCGTTCTATGAGGTTCACAAGGAGCGCCCGTTCTACGGATCGCTCGTGAAGTTCATGACGTCAGGTCCGTGCATGCCGATGATCCTCGAGAGAGACGATGCGGTGCTTTCGCTCCGAGATGCCATCGGCGCGACCGATCCGGCTGAGGCGGCCGAGGGGACCGTGCGCAAGCTCTTCGCCGAGTCGAAGGAGCGGAACGCGATCCACGCGTCGGATTCTGACGAGAACGCGGAGAGGGAATCGCGGTTCTTCTTCTCCGAAGCCGAGATGCTTCTGGCCCGATAACCCAAGAAAAGTCAAAAGCCTCGACACGGAGACAGGGAGCGGCCGAGGAACACGGAGACAGCCTAAAGAGGCACAAGTCGGAGTCCGTTTAACCTGAATTTCTCCGCGAACCTCGGCATTCTCGGCCACTCCGGGTCAAGGCTGTTGTGTTTGGGGTGAAGGCTGTTGTTTTTGGGATTCCGGAGAGGCCTCAGCCCTTTTCGGAAGCCCATAAGGTCGCTAATTTTAAGAACTTATGCTGTCGTTTGACATCCGTTCACTGGAGTCCGAGGCGGCGCATGTCGATGGGCAGCTTGCGCCGGATGATCCGGTGTGGCAGGCCGGAGATGCGCGTCCGGAAAAACCGCTAAAGGTCGAAGGCCGTTTGTCGGCGGCCGGACCGTCGCGCTTCTATTTCAGTGGACGGATTAGCGGTGAATCGCGGATACCCTGCAGCCGCTGTCTCACAGAAGTTGGCGTGCAGGTGGAAGAGGAGGCGCACTTCATCTTCTCTTCGGAAGGTGAGGACAGCACGGACGACCCGGACGTCTATCCGTTCGACGCGAACGCGATGTCGCTCGACCTCCTTCCGGCGGTTCGAGAGACCTGGCTTCTTACGGTGCCTGGATTCGTTCTCTGCCGCGGAGATTGCAGGGGGCTCTGTGCCAATTGCGGAATTGACCTGAACTCCGGGACGTGCGACTGCGTTCCGGCTGCTGTTGAAAGTCGTTGGGACGCGTTGCGGGCGATCCGCGATCAGCTTCCCTGAAAGCAAGCAATCCACTCAACTTACAAAATCGAAATGGCCGTACCAAAGCGCAGAACATCGAAGCGAAAGAAGCGCGCCCGCAACACGCACAAGATTGCTCCAGCGATCGCGATTCAGAAGTGTCCTCGCTGCCAGAGCATGAAGCGTCCGCATCACGTCTGTGAAGAGTGCGGATACTACGACGGTGAACAGCGAGTAGCTGCCAGGGAAGCGTAGTCTTGGCGCGCATCGCGTTGGACGCCATGGGGGGCGACTTCGCACCCCGGGCAACTATCGCAGGAGCGCTTCAGGCACTCGATGAGCTACCGGGCCATTTGGTCCAGCTCGTCGGGCAGACATCCGTTATTGAAAACCAGCTCGCCGAGCTTCTTAGCGGCGAGCTTGCGCATTTGACGGGTGTACGAGACCGCATCGACATCGTCGACGCGACGGACAATATCGGCATGGCCGAGCGTCCAACTGCGGCGCTGCGAAAGAAACCGAACAATCCGATGGCTGTCGGCGTCAAGTTGCAGGCGGACGGAAGGTCCGACGCATTTGTATCCGCCGGTAACACGGGAGCGCAGATGGCGGTGTCCGCCGTTGTGCTCGGTCTGCATCCGGGTCTAAAGCGACCGCCCGTGTTGACGATTTTTCCCACATTGCGTGATCCCATCGTGCTGCTCGATTCGGGCGCAAACGTCGACTGCTCCGCGAATGAGCTAGTCCAGTTCGCATGGCTCGGCGCACTGTACACCGAATGCGTTTGGGAGCGAAAGAATCCCGTCGTCGGCCTCCTCAACATCGGTGAAGAAGACTCGAAGGGAAACGCAGTCGCGAAAGAGGCCTATCAGTTGTTCGGCCTCGCCGGGTTCAACTTCCAGGGCAACGTCGAAGGCCGCGATCTTCCCGCAGGCGCTACTCATCGTGGTCCGCTCGACGTTGTCGCATGCGATGGATTTACGGGCAACATCGTTCTCAAGTTCTACGAGGGCGTGATCCCGATGGCCGTCGAGATGCTTCGGCGCGACCCCGAGATCGACTTGCTTCGCGTCAAGAAAGCGTTGGGAGCGCTCGACTCATCACTGTATGGTGGGGCGCCGCTGCTCGGGGTTCGTGGAGTGAGCATGATCTGTCACGGCAACTCGACTCCGCGCGCGATCAAGAATGCGATTGGCGCCGCGGTCCGGGCCGTTGAGACGAAGATGAACGAGCGAATCGCCGAGAAATTTCTCGAGGCTGAAACCGCTCTCGCGCAAAAGGTGGCATCGTGAAGCGTCCGATCGCTGCCGTGACAGCGACGGGACGAGGCATTCCCGAGCACGTGATGACGAATCACGATTTCGCCGCCATCGGCATCGAGACGTCGCACGAGTGGATCTTCGAGCGAACGGGCATCATCGAGCGCCACATTGGACAGGAAGGCGATACAACTTGCTCCATGGCTGCGACTGCCGCCCGGGTTGCAATGCAGCGTGCGGACGTTCACCCCGGTCAGCTCGACGCGATCGTGCTGAGCACCGCAACGCCTGACCGATTGCTTCCTGCTACAGCGGTCGATCTTCAGGCAGAGCTCGGTGCATCACGCGCCGCTGCATTCGACATCGGTGCTGCCTGCTCCGGCTGGCTCTATGCGATGACGGTGGCAGAGGGTATGATCGCGACCGGTGTTGCGGAGACAATTCTCGTGGTCGGCTCGGAAAAGATGAGCTCCATCGTTGACTGGAAGGATCGCGCAACCTGCGTGTTGTTTGGCGACGGTGCGGGCGCTGCAATTCTTCAGCGCGCGCGAACCGGGAAGGGAATTCTCTCGACGTTCCTGCGCAGCGACGGCAAGCTTGCGGATCTGCTGTATCGGCCCGCCGGCGGCGCGACAATCCCCATGAGTGCTGCCGTCCTTGAAGATCGCAGCTATCTCGTGAAGATGGCAGGGCGCGAGGTATTCAAGCATGCGGTCCGCTCAATGTCGGAGGCGACGGACCGCGCCCTCGACGGCGCGCGACTCACCGGCGAAGACATCGATCTTCTGATACCGCACCAGGCAAATGTCCGAATCATCGAGGCGACGGCAAAGCACTCGAACATCCGAATGGAAAAGGTCTACGTGAACGTTGACCGGTATGGAAATACGTCGTCTGCTTCAATTCCCATCGCAATCGATGAAGCGATCGAAAAGGGAATCATCAAGGATGGAACGACGGCTCTGCTCGTTGCGTTCGGTGCAGGGTTTACGTGGGCATCGATGATCATCCGCTTTTAACCGATGAAAGTCGTACTGCTGTTCCCCGGTCAGGGATCTCAAAAGCCGGGGATGGGAAAAGATCTCGCCGAGGCGTTTCCTGTGGCGCGACGAGTGTTCGAGGAAGTGGACAACGCGCTTGAATTCTCGCTCAGCACGCTGTGCTTCGAGGGTCCGGCAGACGATCTCACTGCAACGCTCAACGCGCAGCCGGCGCTTCTCACGCATGGTGCGGCGGTATGGGCCGTCGTGAGAGACTCGCTCGGCCCGAGTGTGTGCGCGGCAGCGGGTCATTCGCTTGGAGAGCACACCGCATATCATGCCGCAGGGTCGACGACACTGGCCGACGCTGCGCGTCTGGTCCGCCTTCGCGGCCAGCTGATGTATGAGACAGGCGTTACGCGACCTGGCGCAATGGCGGCGGTTCTCGGAAAACTCGATGACTCGATCGAATCTCTTTGCGAGCTCGCGACGCGAAGTGCCGGGCTCGTCGTTCCCGCCAACTACAACACGGCCGAGCAGATTGTCGTCTCAGGTGAAGTGGGCGGTGTGGAGAAGCTGATGGACCTGGCAAAGCTCAACGGTGCCAAGCGAGCCGTCCGACTTCCGGTCAGCGGGGCGTTTCATTCGCCGCTGATGGAGCCGGCGGTCGAGGGCTTCACTGCGGCGACCAATGCCACAGAATTTGCCGAGCCTGCGTTTCCCGTTTTTTCGAACGTGACAGAGGAGCCATCGAGCTCTTCGGCCGACGCGCGACAGCTTTTGATCAAACAGCTCACCGCACCCGTTCGCTGGGCCGGCGAAGTGACGAAGATCGCTGCGCAGTTTCCTGATGCGCTGTTCGTGGAGATGGGCCCGGGAACGGTGCTCACGGGACTGCTTTCGCGAATCGTTCCTTCCGCGAAAGGCATCTCGTGCGGAACGCCAGCCGACGTTGACAAACTTCTCAACCAGATCGCCGCATGAACATCGATCTCAGCGGAAAGACCGCGCTCGTCACCGGCAGTACACGAGGGATCGGCCGCGCGGTTGCGCAGGCGCTGGCGGATAGCGGAGCGAGAGTCGCAGTAGTCGGTCGCGATAAGTCGAAAGCTGACGCGGTAGCGACTGAAATTGGAAAGGGTGCTCAGGGTTTTGCCGCGGACGTCTCCGACACTGCCGCCGTCTCGACGCTGATTGCAGATGTCGAGAAGGCATTCGGCGGGATCGACATTCTCGTCAACAACGCCGGGCTCACGCGTGACAACCTCGTGATGCGTCTAAAGGATGAAGATTGGGATGACGTCCTGAACGCGAACCTGCGCGGCGCATTCGCTGCGATTCGGGCCGCGTCGCGCGGAATGATGAAGAAGCGCGCCGGCCGGATCATCAACATGGCGAGCGTGGTCGGACTCAACGGCAACAAGGGCCAGGCGAACTACGCCGCGAGCAAGGCCGGTTTGATTGCATTGACCAAATCGGTGGCCAAGGAGCTTGGCTCTCGCAACATTCTCGTCAACGCGATTGCGCCTGGTTTTATCGAGACAGAGATGACGGCTGCGATGACGCCCGAGGCCCGCGCCGCTCTAAATGGACTGATTCCGTTGGAGCGACTTGGCAAGCCGGAGGACATCGCCGCAATGGTGGTTTTTCTGGCCTCAGATCAGGCTTCGTACATCACGGGGCAAGTCCTCGTTGTGGACGGCGGCATGGTGATGTAGCTGAGGGGCAGGGAGGATCGAGGAGCGAGGACCCTTGCGGAACCAGGACTCACTACAATCGATGATCGAGGATTATTGCGGACCGCGGACACACGGCAAAGGATTGCGGAGTGTACGGACGGGAGGATAGGTAAGCCTTAGACCGGCAACATGGGTAAGTGTTCGGTCGCTAGTGTTGTCACTGTTAAGGCTTTTCTATCGGTGCTCCAGACCTCATTCGGTGCATGCGCTACGGTGAGCCCCGCATCGATCG
>JBDTNA010000227.1:0-5644 GCA_039933985.1 Gemmatimonadales bacterium
TGCAGGGCTCGAGATTGACGTACAGAGTTCCGCCACGCGCCCGCTCGCCCGCAGTCTCGAGAGCAGCCGCCTCGGCATGCGAATCTCCGAACCGCTGGTGAAATCCTTCACCGACTTTCTCGTCGCCGTTGAACACGACTGCGCCGACCATCGGGTTGGGAGCCGTCTGACCCCACGCCTTTTCGGCGAGCTCGAGGGTGAGCCTCATTCGACTCTCATCAGGAGTGCCTGTCACGACAGCATTCCCTGAGTTTTTCGGTTCGCCGGCGTCAGGCAATTCTAACTTGGCCCTGGCCGGGCTCCACGTGTCCGAGAACCCATCCCGCTACTCCGGCGACTCGGGCGCTGCCGATGATCGCATCTGCCACGTCCCGCGGCGCGATCACGACCATCCCGACGCCCATGTTGAAGACGCGATACATCTCTTCGCGGGGCACTCTACCGGCTTCCTCGAGAACGGTGAAGACCGGCGGAGTCTCCCACGTGCTTGAGTCCACGACAGCATCCAGGGCCGGAAGAAGCGCCCGGTTGAGATTTCCCGGCAAGCCGCCACCTGTGATGTGGGCCATCGCATGAATTCGGTCGAGCACAGGCCGAAGGGCAGGCAGGTACGAGCGATGAATCGAGAGAAGAACATCGGCGACTGTCGCGTCCATCCCCGGAAACTTGTCACCGTGACCGAGACGAAGTCGCTCGGCCACGATTTTCCGCGCGAGCGAGTAGCCGTTGGTGTGAAGACCTGAGCTCTCCAGGCCGATCAGCACATCGTCCTCGTTTACGCGACCAGGTCCGAGAATGGAATCCTCTTCGACCACGCCAACGATGAAGCCAGCGAGATCGTAGTCGGGTGGCGTATACAACCCGGGCATCTCCGCCGTCTCACCGCCGACGAGCGCGCATTCATTCTCTCTGCATCCCGCTGCCACGCCCGCAACGACCGATTCGAGAACGGCGGGATCGAGCGCACCGAACGCGACATAGTCGAGGAAGAACTGCGGAATCGCTCCCTGCACCAGGATGTCGTTGGTGCAGTGATTCACCAGATCGTGACCGACGGTGTCGCTGCGACCGGACTCGATGGCGACTTTGATTTTTGTTCCGACGCCATCGGCGCTCGAGACAAGCACCGGAGACCGCATCCCGGTGGGCATCCGGAACATTCCGCCGAATCCACCGAAGGCGCCGAGCGCGCCCGCTGTGCGCGTAGACGCGACGAGCTTTGCTATTCGCGACTTCGCATCATCAGAGGCGCGAAGATCTACACCCGCACTCCCGTAGTGGAGCGCGTCATCGCTCAAGCGGGAATCTCCTCCTCGAATGCGACGAGCTTCTTCAGCTCCTTGATGCGCGCATCGATCTCGGGGCGAGTCAATGTCATCAAGCGCTCGATCGAAAACTTCTCCACCGCGAACGATCCCATCGCCGATCCGTACATCACCGCGCGCCGCATGTTGGCCTCGCTCAGGTCTCCGGTGCGAGCGAGATAGCCGATGAAGCCGCCGGCGAACGAATCTCCGGCTCCTGTCGGATCGAAAACATTCTCGAGCGGAAACGCTGGTGCGAAGAAAATGTTGTCGCGATTGAACATGAATGCGCCGTGCTCGCCTTTCTTGATGATGACGTGCTTTGGCCCCGCATCCATGATCCACTTCGCGGCCTGCACCAGGTTGACCTTTTCGGTCAGCTGTCTGGCTTCACCATCATTCAGAGTTACGAGGTCGACATGACCAAGGAGCTCGATAATATCGGGACGGCGACTCTGGATCCAGAAATTCATCGTATCGCACGCGACCAGCTTCGGTTTGTTGACCTGCTTGAGCACATCGAGCTGAAGGCGAGGATCGATGTTTCCCAGGAACACGAAAGGCGCGTCGCGAAACTGCGCCGGGATCTTCGGACTGAATCGCGAGAACACTCCGAGATTGGTCTCGAGGGTTTCCGCCGAATTGAGATCGTGCCGGTATCTGCCGCGCCACCTGAAAGACTGGCCTTCAGCGTGCTCCAGTCCCGCGAGGTCAACCCCACGCGCTTCAAGCGGCTCGAGCTTCTCGATCGGATAGTCGCTGCCTACTACTCCAACAAGCTGCACCGGTGTGAGAAGGCTTGCCGCAGCGGAAAAGAAAGTGGCCGAGCCCCCAAGCACATCGTCGGCTTTTCCGAATGGCGTTTCGACTGAATCAAGCGCGACCGATCCGACGACAAGTACGGACATTGTTTTGAGTTGAGGTTTGAGTTCTTCGCGGCTACATGCGCTCGGGAGCATTGATCCCGAGAATTCCAAGTCCGTTGCTGATCACGATCTGAGCTGCGCGCGCAAGCGCGAGCCGTGCACGCATGATGGGCTCAGGCTCGCCGAGCACGTGATGCTTATGGTACCACAAGTGGGCGCGACGCGCCGTCTCCGTGAGGTAGGTCGCAATCCGATGCGGCTCGAGCGAATCCGCTGCACCGGCGACTTCCTGCGGAAAGTCAGCGAGCGCCTTGATGAGCTCCTGCTCTTCCGGCTCGCGCAGGACCCCGAGATCGATTCCCTCGACCGAAAAGCTCTCACGATCGACCTCGCCCACGCGAAAAATGCCGCACATTCGCGCGTGCGCCATCTGCACGTAATAGACTGGATTTTCCTCTGACTGCTTCAGCGCGACGTCGATGTCGAATACCAGCTGCGAATCGCTTTTCCGCATCAGAAAAAAGAATCGAACGGCATCGCGACCCACTTCGCTGATGAGATCGCGAACGGTCACATAACTCCCGGCGCGTTTCGAGATCTTCACTTCCTCGCCGCCTTTCATCACCGTCACCATCTGGTGAAGAACGTACTCCGGATAGTCGGGCGTGATGCCCATGTTGAGCGCCTGAAGCCCGGCGCGCACCCGTGTTGTCGTGCTGTGGTGATCGGCGCCCTGCACGTCGATCGCACGATGAAAACCGCGCTGCCATTTCGTGACGTGATAGGCGACATCCGGAAGAAAATACGTGTACGTGCCGTCGCGCTTCCGCATGACGCGATCCTTGTCGTCACCGAGCTGGCTTGTCTTGAGCCACAGCGCGCCGTCGGACTCGTACGTCATTCCCGCGGCGTTCAACGCTTCGACGGTTTCCTCGACCTTCCCATCGCCATAAAGAGACGATTCGAGGAAATACTTGTCGAACTTCACTCCAAAGGCCTGGAGATAGAGATCCTGCTCGCCACGAAGCGCCGCAACCGCAAAATCTTTCACCGGTACGAGGTTCGCTTCCGGCCCGCCGATTTCGCCAGCATACTGCTCGGCGATCTCCTTGATGTATTCGCCGTGATATCCGCCTTCGGGGATTTCGGCTTCCGAGCCACGCAGCGAATCAAGGCGCGCCTGCACGCTGGCGGCCAGATTCTCGATCTGAACGCCGGCGTCGTTGTAGTAGAACTCCCGCGATACTTTCCAGCCGGTCCATTCCAGAAGCGTCGAGATCGTATCGCCAAGAGCAGCCTGCCGACCGTGGCCGCGTCCGAAATTCTCGTTCGCCGCGAGCACGTCGCGAACTCCTTCAGCGATGCGCGCGGGATCGAGCCAGAAATTCATGAAGCCGGGCCCGGCAATGTCGACTCTTTCGACCGCGGCATCGGCCAGGCGCATGCGATCGCGCAGCAATCCGGCAATCTCTGCCGGACGCTTTCGCAGCGGACGCGCGAGCGTCATCGCGACGTTGGTCGTCCAGTCTCCGAGTGATGGATCGCGCGGGCGCTCGACAATCGGATCGACAGACTCATCTGCGCCGAGCTCGCGGGCTGCGGCGATGAGCTCGGCGCGAATCTTATCGGCTGCAGTCATTCCGATTTCGTCGGTTTGGGAGCCGGCTTGGGTGTGGCAGCCGGCTTTGATTCTGTCGAACTCTTCGTTGAAGAAGATGATGATTCGGTGGGTTTGGCTGCAGCCGGGTCCGATGACTTCGACGTTGCAGCGGAATCTGATGATGAAGTCGACGCTGATTCGGCTTTGCCGGCTTTCGCCTTGTCCGCTTTGTCGGCTTTGTCGCTTGCTGTTTTTGCCGCTTCCCTTTCCGCTTTCTTGCCGTCCTTGCCGTAGTCGGTGATGTAAAATCCCGAGCCCTTGAACACGAGTCCGGTGGTAGACATGAGACGTTCGGCGAGCGCTCCACATTCGGGGCATCTCTCCTCAGTCTGGGCCGAGCCTATGGACCGATAGAATTTTTCGAAGTCATGCCCGATAGGGCACCGAAATTCGTACAGCGGCATTTCGAAGTTGCGGGATTTGAACAGGCGGGGTGCGAACCTTCAAAGTTACGAAAGTTGGCCCGCGCTCTCAACCTTGATCATGCATCTGCGGCGAAACGGCTTGGCTTGCTATCACCGGTCTTTATGATGCCGCAACGGTGAAAAGGGGGAGACCGCCAAGACCGACGAGATTATATAAGGCCGTTTCACTGATTCCTCACCGGTCTCGGCGGTCTCACCAAACTTGTTGTTAGAGTCGGCGCAGGAGCTGCCCATGGGAGTTGACTAAGCTTTCGTCGCGCGGACAGCGATGAAATGGCCCGTAAGAAATCGCGTCGGAACGGCGCGCAGGTGCTCGAAGCCCAGCAGCGCACGCGCCACGACTGACGGGAACGCGCCACGGGTCAGGCGCGCGAGCAGACCGAGGACGGGTATCGCGAGCAGGCGCGGCGCGTGCATTATCGCCGTGCATTCATCGACATCGAACCCGGCCTCTTCGACCAGCCGATGAATTCGGGTTGGCCCCTGAGTCTTGCCGACGGGATACGGCACCAGTCCGACGGAGTGCGTGACCTTGAATGGCAGCGCATTTCGAACCGCGATCACAGGATTGGTCAGATTGTCCAGCGTGAGCAACAACGTTCCGCGGGGCACGAGGATTCGCCGCAATTCGGTGAGCGCCTCTTCGAGTCCCGCGAGCGACTCGAAATGATCCAGCGTCGACAGCGACACAACCGCATCGATGCTCGCGCCTTCGATCGGAAGTGAGCGAACGTCGGCCGCAAGGCACAACAGTGCACGATGCCGGCGCGATGCAGCCGACAGCACGCGAGTAGAAACGTCGAGACCAATCACGGTCTCCGCGCGACTCTCCAGCAACGCGTGCAACCCTTCCGTCACCGCTTCGTCGAAAAGGTCGGTCTTGAGAACGCGGCGCACTCGCCCGCGTGGTAGCCAGTCCGATATCAGCCGCGCATTTACGGCATCGCTGTGTTTCCGCCAGAGCTGCTGGCGTCGTCCCTCCAGCCATCCAGTCGAGTGGTCATTCCAGGTTTCCGAACGCGGTTTTATTCGCGGTGCGTGTTTCACTCGTAGTCCGGCTCCGCATCGAGCACGAATTTTTCGCCGAAGGACGTCAGGTTATCGCGCGACAACCTGGTGAGAGATGCCAGTCTGTCACCCCGCACGGCGCGCGGATTTGCCGTCTCGAAAAATTCTGCGATGGGGTCGTTCCGCCGTCGCGCACCATCAGTCGAATCATCGGCTCGCGGCGTTAATGCGTTCGCAAAACGTACGATGCTCGTGCCCGGATTGTACTCGAATCCCTTGATGCGGCTGAGGTCGCCGAGAAGCTGGCATTCCCACACGGTCAGCGGTCTCTCGAGCGAAGGCGCATAGTCGGTGAACATTCGAGAGAGCAACCGATACGAC
>JBDTNA010000228.1:0-5643 GCA_039933985.1 Gemmatimonadales bacterium
CGCGCTCGGCAGCTGAGAACCCATACCTACTTCGTATCGAGCTTCCTGCCCGCGTTGAGGCGGTCGAAGTTCAGCAGGGCATTGAGCACGAGGAAGTAGTTTCCGACTGTGTAACCGCGCCAGACTGGGTTGTTTCCGAACAGAATCACGTGACCTTTTCCGTTCGGTACATCGACGACTACCGGTCGTTGAGCGACTGTGTTGCCGTCGAGCAATCCAGAGACGAGAAGATTTCGCTGGTCCGCGAAGCGAAGGACG
The DNA here is from genome assembly GCA_039933985.1 of Gemmatimonadales bacterium. Taxonomy (GTDB): domain Bacteria; phylum Gemmatimonadota; class Gemmatimonadetes; order Gemmatimonadales; family Gemmatimonadaceae; genus UBA4720. The sequence continues at coordinate 259 of JBDTNA010000228.1, forward strand.
ACACGTGGACGAAGCGCAGGCGGAATGATCGTGAGCGGATTGCGCTCCTGCTCCTCGGTTACTGCCGCGGCCTGCCATGGCTGAACTGGTTTTCTCTTTGGCGCTTCGTTCCGCGCATCGAGGACGGGACGGCCCTGCGGCGTGTCACCATCGTCGGCTGATCCGCGCCCGGTCGCTCGAGCCGAGCTGGAATCGGGCCGACCGCGCGAGCCGAGGACGTTGGTAATGCTGAAGCTCTGTCCCACATCGCTGTAGACTGAGATGCTGTCTGCAATGCCGTAGACAAGCGGACTTGTCTCATCGACAATCTTGCTTCGCAAGAGTGATCCGACGACATGGTTGCGGGGTGGCTGGTTGAGCGACACGCCGTTGGTCAGTCCCATCGCGAGCGCGAATTCGGCCGTGTTTTCGACAGTTACAAGGACGCCGCCGTTTGCAACGAACGTCGCAAGATTCTGGACGCCGGCGAAACCGAGGCCGGGCCGAATGTCGTCGGTCTGTGCGTACGTTCCGAAATTTGGCGTCTCCTTCGAGTTTTTCCAGGGCATCGGGTTCTTCCACATCGGAAGTCCGTTCACGATGGTCTGCGGCGAGCCGGAAGTCGGCGGAAAGAGAATCACATCGTACTTCGCGTTCAGGTTCGGAATCTTCGCAGCGTCCTGAGTGCTGATATAGTCGAACGGAATGTTCATCACGTCGAACGCCTGTCTCCACCAGCCTTCCGTCTGCGTGCTGGTCCACGTGTGCATGATTGCAACGCGGGCGGCGCGAGCGGGATGTGTCTTGACCGACGGTGCTGCACCGAGTGCGTAGGCGCGAAGTCCAAGCTCTGCTACGGCCTTGTCGAGGACGGGGGCGCCGATTCCACGGATGATGAACGACCCTCGCGAATATTTTCTGCCGTCGGCTTCGAACGGTTCCTCGGCGATCTGAATATCAGCGGAGCGAAGTTTGTAACGCAGCGTTGCCAGTGCGTTGTCGGCGTTGTGGTTGATAACGAACACAACTCCGCTTCCGGTGATTCCACCGGGCGCGCGGATCTCACCGCCAGCAAATTCCATCGGCGCGTCGAGAATCTTTGGATCGGTCACACGAATCGTCTGAACCGCGAAATTCTCGGGAAATGTCCAGCCTGTGTCATCGTAGGGCGTCTTCTGCGGGTCGTTCGGGCTCCAGAACTGATAGTCAAGCAGTGCATCGGCGATGCGCGAGTAAGGCTGGTCCATGCGAACGACAAAACTGCCGACGGGGATGTCGCGGTTTTCCATGCGAGGGCGCAACGAGAGCGTGTCGACGCTGCGCACCATCGCCGTGTCAGCGTTCGCGGTCGCTGCAGGCTTCGGGCGGGCTGCCGGAACGAGCACAGACGCAGGAGATGTCGTGCGTGAGATTTCGACATGCTGCTTCTGGAGAATGCGAAGCAGCTCAGCCTGTGCGCCGGGGCGGCGATCATCCGCAGGGAAAACGTACGCTGCTGGTCCTTCAGTTCGCGCCTTCAGAATCGATCGCTTGCTCTTCTCGTAGAAGTTCTCAAGAAACTGGTGGCGGTTCGCCGCGAAATAACTGAGTGAGACGAGTAGTCCCGTCTGCTCATAGTTGTTGTTGTTGCGCAGCGACCACTTCACGCGTGGGAGCGGCGGGTTCTGCCGGTACCATGTACGCGATGTCTGATCAGGTGTGAGAACGCGATCCACAGTCTCGGCAGTGCCGCCGTTTCCGAACGTCTCGTACAGGCGGCTGATTCCGTTGTGCGTCGCGGCGATGAACATGAGATAGCCAGGCGACCACGTATCGAAGTTTCCATGCGTGTATACGCCCGGCATTCCCAGTCGCGTCATCTCCTGGACGTTGGTCCAGCCGAGGACCTGCCATTCATTCGTGAGAAGCGGGTCGATCCAGGCGTTGTAGGGGCCGTCGCCGATTGTGTTGTCGTAGAGGAATGCGCCGGACTCGTGCAGGTCGTGCAATACCTGCGCTTTCCAGCCGATATAGGTATTCATGACATTCTGCGAGAGCTTGAGCGTGAGGCCCATCGCGTCGCGGTTGTTGTCATGAGCGACGTATTTGCCCCAGTAGAGCAGGTTCGGGTATGTGTCGCCTGGATGAGCCATGTGCCAGCGGAACAGATCGACCTGGCGATCGCGACCATCTACTTCGACGATCGGCGTAATGAGCGTGATGAGATTATCGCGGATGTTCCTGATGTACGGGCTCTCGTCGACAGCGAGTCGATACGCGAGCTCCATCAGTGCTGTGGGTGCGCCGGATTCGGGCGAGTGAATGGTTCCGGTGATGTAGTAGACTGGCGTGGTCTGGCCGATGATCTGATCGGCGGTGACGTCGTTCATTCCGATCGAGCGCGGATCGGCAAGTTTTGCGAGATTCGCTTTGTTCGTCTCGAGTCGCGCAAGCAATGCCTCGGATGCGACGGCAACGGCGATCATCTCGCGTCCTTCTTCCGTCGTTCCGATCGAGAAGACTTTCACGCGGGGACTCGATTTCTCGAGCATGCGCATGTAGGTGTAGACCTCTTTTGAGTAGGGCAGGTTGTCTTTCGCGCCGGCGATGTCGCCGAGGACGACTTTCGGGGTCGGTACTGTTGCCGATGCCGGCAGGTAATCGACGAGCGGTGAAAGAAAGAACGGCTCTGTTGTGTACTCGTGGATTTTCTTCGTGTATGCCGAGTCTATAGGCTGCATCGGATCGCGACCCGGTTTTACAATCGTCGGTGTCGATGATGGCCGCGGGGATTCTGTAGGCGTTGGTGTAGCCATTCCCTGCGAGTAAAGCGGTGCGAAGGGAGCGATCAAAAAGACAATGGCGGAAGAAGCCGCCAGCGAGAGACGACGAGTCATTTGCTCGAGTTGTGGAGGTGGCACAGAATAGCGAAAGGCCGCCGCCGAGTCGAGGAACGGCCTTTGCGATTTCCGGTGGTTGCAAAGCGAGCCGGTGATAGTAGTCGGTTACCGTACGCTGCGGGCGATGCCTCTGCGCGGGGACGCCCGTCGTGTCCGCAGCGGTGATCCCAGCGCTATCTGGTAGCTGCCCAGTACTCCGCTCCGGATGCGACCGTCGTGAGTGATATCCCCCACGCGAGGTCTACGATCGCAATGAGCACTGGGAAGTCGCGAATCAGCGCGAGACTCGTGAGGTCGTACGTGGCGTAGGCAGCAAGCCCGTAGAACGCGCCCAACACCAGCGCGTACGTCAGCGAGCGGCGTTCCGCAGCTGGCATGACAACGAACACCAGGACTGCCGCCACGTATAGAAAGTAGAAGAGGATGGCAGGAATCCACTTCACGTCCGGGCGCAACAGCGATGCCATCTCCCGGGCGTAGAGTCCTTTGGCAACCAGGCCGAGCCAGACCATGTCGAGCGCAAACATAGCGACGCCGGTCGTGGCGAAGCCCTTCACAAAGATCGCGATATTCATGCGCGGAGCTCCACCGGTTCACCTGGCGTGATGGCGGCGGGCGCGACTGCGCCGAACCGCTCGGTAATGACCTTTGTACGATGGTCGAAGATCGCGCGCAGCTGGTGACGCACGGCGAGCCAGTGCACGACTCGGCCAATCGGGCCAAACGGAAGCGTGTACTCCACGTCGTCCGTCATTTCCACGCCGCCAGGCACCGCGCGAAACGTGTGCCGGTGATACCAGCGCTCATATGGCCCCGTGACCTGCTCGTCGGCGAAGTGCGAGCAATCGCAATACTCGGTGATACGAGACTCCCACGCCATCGGAATGCCGGCAATTCTCAGTCGATAGCGGATGCGTGTTCCTTCGCGCACAGAGGTGTCGCTCCGGGACACAATGCGGAAACCGAGCCAGGGCGGCGTGATGGCCTCGAGGTTCTGCGGATTCCTGAAGAACGCAAAGACGTTCGATAGCTCGCCGGGAACGATCGTCCTGCGGTGCAGGCGGTAGGTCATCGGGACTGCATCTCGCGCGCGAGGTGCGCACGCAGCTCGGCGATACTCTCGGACACGGTCACGCCCGGTGCGCGCACGTCGCGCGCAATTCCAGCGACGCCAGCTCCGCCGATGAGCAGCGGAATGGCGGCATCGAGCTTGTCGCGCAGGCCGCGCACTTCGGCCACGATTGTCGCACGGTCTTCGACATACACGATGCTGAGCGCCACGGCGCGCGCATCGGTCGCGGCCGCCGCTGTCGCGATGTCGACACTGGGGACATCCGCGCCGAGGTAAACGATGGACCATCCGTCTACCGATGCGGCGGCGGCAGAGAGCGCAGCGCCCACCGCGTGACGCTCGCCTGATGGCGTGGCCACGAGCAGCCGCGGCGCAGACGGCGCAGATGGCGCTGCGCGAATCGTTTCAAGGACGATCGCGATCACAACTGCGGACGCGAGATGTTCGTGCGGAATGGTGAGCCGGCCCGTTGCCCAGCCGTCACCGATAGTGCGCATCAGTGCCGGCACGAGGTCTTCGAGGAACAACGGCACCCCGTTGCGCGCGATTGCGCGGCGCAGCAGTCTGTCGAGCGTCGGCGCGTCGAGCGCCATGATCGCGTCCATCGCCGTGTCCACGATACGCGAGGCCAACCCTCCGTCGTCCAGGCCGGGCCGAGAAAGGGCCGCATCATCTTCGGCCACGAGGCGGGAGAGCTCTGCGTCACCGAGCTTCGCGACCAGGCCGATGTTACGGCCGTGCCGCGTGGCGGCCGCGAGCAGCCGGAACCGGTGCACGTGATCATCCGAATAAAGGCGCTGGCCGCCGGATGTGCGCATCGGGTCAACGGCACCGTACCGCCTCTCCCAGACCCTCAGGACATCGCGCGACAGGCCTGTGCGCGCCGCGACAACCGAAATCGGGTGGCCCGTTTGCGCGTCATCTGCCCCCGCCTCTGAATTTGCGTTCATGGACAGCATAATAGCGGCTGTCGAATGTTTGTCAAGCTAAATAGTTAGACAAGACCTTGACAATGGGGCAACAGTAGCCCAAATTCACAGTTCAACGCTGGACAATATCAGGACAATCAACCGAAGGTGAGTGAAATGGAAGCGATCAAGATGGCTGATCTCGAGGCCACAACGGCCAGGGCAACGACGACGGTCGGTGGAGCGCAGATGGCTGGGGATAAGGAGATGACAATGGAGAAGAACATCGTTGAAGTCGCGGTTGGCGCTGGGTTCAACACGCTCGTCGCGGCAGTCAAGGCGGCTGGGCTAGCCGAGGCGCTTTCAGGGAAGGGGCCGTTCACGGTGTTCGCCCCGACAGACGCGGCGTTTGCGAAGCTGCCCGCCGGAACGGTCGACGGGCTGCTCAAGGATCCGGTCAAGCTTGCAGCGATCCTCAAGTCCCATGTCGTGTCCGGAAAGGTGATGGCTGCTGACGTGATCAAGGGCAACGGCGCGAAGCCGGCGA
>JBDTNA010000229.1:0-5607 GCA_039933985.1 Gemmatimonadales bacterium
CGCTCTATGGGTAACGAGATTCGACTACGACTCGGAGGCGAAGATCGCACGCATAATGGAAATCGCGTCGCGTGCGCACTTCAACATTATCTACTTCCAGGCGCGCGCTTCCGGCGATGCGTACTACCGGTCCACCATCGAGCCGTGCGCGACGCTTCTCTGCGGCAAGCTCGGCGGAACTCCATTGTACGATCCACTGGAGGTCGCGGTTCGTGAGGGTCACAAGCGTGGATTGCAGGTGCACGCGTATTTGAATGCGCTCACGGGTCGACCGGCAGGAATTGAAGGACAATGCAAGGCGATGCCGGAGCCTGACTCGGGAAACCCGAGGCACATGCTGCTCGATCATCCAGAGTGGGTGATGAGCGATCGCACAGGACGGAGGCTGCCGTGTCCAAACAGCGAAGAATATGTGTGGGTGTCTCCGTCATTCCCCGAAGTGCGAACGCGGCTCGCGACTGTTGCCGCTGATATCGCGCGGAGGTACGACATCGACGGAATCCATCTCGACCGGATACGCTACCCTGGCAACGCGTGGTCTTATGACGCGGTTGGTCTGGCGGAGTTCGGGAAGAATCCTTCCCTCTATCCGGCTGAATGGAAGGCGTACCGGACGGGACTCGTGAGCCGAATGGTGCGTGAATCATACGATTCGATCACTGCTGTCAAGCCAACGCTCGTGCTCTCGGCCGCAGTGTGGGGTATCTATTACGACAAATGGCATTGGAAGACGCTCGCCGGCAGTACCGAGCTGATGCAGGACAGCAGGGCATGGGCGAAGAACGGCTACATGGATGTTCTCGTTCCGATGACGTACTCGCGAATCAAGTCTCCCTACTGCTCGCGAATCGACTGGGGATGCATGCTCGACGAGCATATCGAGGGATCCGAGCGGGCGACGGGCAGGCAGATGTACATCGGAATAGATGCGAGCAAGGGTGCGCGCGAGATCGTCGATCAGATACGTCTTGCGCGAAAGCATGGCGCAACGGGCATGGCAATCTTTTCTTTCACCGATGCCGACAACGCCCGAGTGTGGGGGCTGCTCGAGAGAGGGGTGTTCTCGGACCTGGCCGCGATTCCGACGATGCCCTGGAAGCACATCGGCACTCACTGATGAGTGAGCGCGTCTGCGTCATCGTCAATCCAGCGGCGGGGCGGGGGCGCGGAGCGAAGCTGATTCCGGCTATCTCAACCGCGTTTGCCGGGATCGATGGATCCCAGACAAAAACAACGAGCTCGAAAGGCGACGAGACTGCAATTGCCCGACAGGCGATTGCGGATGGATTCGCCACGATCGTCGCAGTTGGTGGCGACGGGACCACAGCGAATGTTGCCAACGCGATTCTTCATTCCGGCGCCGATGTTCGTCTCGCAGTGATGCCTGGCGGGACCGGCAACGATTTCGCGAAGGTGTTCGGCACCGCCAGGGCCGATGTTCACACTGTCGCTCAGCTCTGCGCCGAGCATTCCGACACGCGAGTCGACGTCGGCCGCATCGAGGATATTTTCTTCGTCAACTGCTGCGGGTTCGGATTCGACGTAGCAGTTCTCGAGGAGATCGGTCGCACGCCCTGGCTGAGGGGGAATTCGGCGTATCTGTATACCGCACTGCGCCAGCTTTTCGGTTTTCGCGGAATCGACGTCGCCGTCAAAACGGAAAACGAGGTGCGGCCAACTCGGATTCACATGCTCATGGTTATCGCGAATTCCCCGTATTTCGGCGGCACATTCAAAATCGCGCCGAGAGCATCGGTGACGGATGGATTGCTTGACGCCGTTGCGATCCTCGATGTTCCGCCGGCACGCAGGGTCGCGATGCTTGCGGCGGCGACGCGCGGAACCCATCTGCGCTATCCGGAATGCATAGTCGAGCGCGCCTCGGCTTTCGAGGTGAAGTTTGCCACGCCACCGGCGTACGAAGCGGACGGAGAGCTGCATCGTGCGCAAAGCTCCGCGGTGACTGTATCTTCCTGCCCGTCGGCTCTTCGCGTGGTCATGGCAGCGACCTAGCCAAAACGAACCACAGATGCCACAGACGACACAGATGGGTGGTCAGCGGGGTTTGTCGTTATCTGTGACTTCTGTGACATCTGTGGTTCGCTTATACGTTCTGTCGTTCGCTTATACGGTTCTGTGGTTCGGTGACACATTCTGCTCTTGAATTTGTCGATCGCCTAAACAATTCACGCCCCCCCAAATGATCAGCATTCGTCGAGCAACTTTGTCATTCTATGCCGCATTAGCTCTGGCCGGCCCCTCCGGCCGAAGCGCGGCGCAAACTCCCGCGCCGGAGACGATCGTGCTCAAAGCGGCACGGATGATCACTGTCGCGAGTCCGGCCGTGATTGCCGACGCCGCAATCGTAGTCACGGGAGACAAGATCGTTTCAGTCGGTCGTGCATCGAGTATCTCGATTCCGGCCGGCGCACGCGTGGTCGATCTGGGAGATGTGACACTCCTTCCCGGATTCATCGACGCGCACACGCACATCATCGGACGAACACTCGGAGATCCGATGGCCGACCTTGCCGAGGTCAAGGATTACCCCGCGTACGGGGCGATCATTGGAGTCGAGAATGCGCGCAGGACACTGATGGCGGGATTCACATCGATCCGCGTCGTGGGTTCCGGTGATTTCGACGATATGGCTCTGCGCCAGGCGATCGACGATGGACGCGCGGTTGGCCCGAGGATGGAAACGGCAGGCCATGCGCTCGGAATTACCGGCGGCCACTGTGATTCGAATGGGTGGCGTCCCGGGTTGCTTCAGCGCGGCCCGCAGGACGGCGTTGCGAACGGTCCCGAAGAAGTGCGTGCGGCTGTCCGCTACCAGGTCAAATACGGCGCTACGGTGATCAAGGTGTGTGCGACCGGCGGTGTGCTATCCGAGGGAGACGCAGTGGGCGCTACACAGTACACATACGAAGAAATGAAGGCGATCGTCGATGAGGCGAAGAAGCTCGAGCGAAAGGTGGCCGCTCATGCTCACGGAACTGAAGGAATCAAGATCGCAACACGAGCAGGCGTCGCTTCGATCGAGCACGGCTCATTTCTGGATGCAGAAGGAGCGAAGCTGATGGCGCGCAATGGCACCTATCTGGTTCCGACGCTGATGGCCGGAAACGCTGTTGAAGGATTCGCGAAGAGCGGCGTGTTGAAGGGATTGCGCGCAGAGAAGGCACTCTCTGCAGCGGCGGCGATGCGGCATGCGATCAAGCTCGCAGTGTCGAACAACGTTCCGATCGCACTCGGCACCGATGCCGGCGTGATTCCGCACGGGACCAATGCGCGTGAATTCGGCTTGATGGTAGAGTGGGGAGGGATGACCCCGCTCGCCTCGCTGACCGCCGGTACATTGGGCGGCGCGAAGCTGCTCGGCTGGGACAAACGCGTCGGCTCGCTGGAAGCCGGCAAGCTCGCCGACATAGTTGCCGTCTCGGGGAATCCACTCGTTGACATTCATCGCACCGAGCAGGTGACGTTCGTGATGAAAAACGGAGTGATCTACAGGGGACCGGGAACGCGGTAGGGCTCAGGCCGACTCGGTCTCACTCCTCAGAACCGGAGCACGCTTTCGGGCGAAGGCACGTCGCAACGCCTCGAAGGCGAAACCCGCGGCATTCGATAGCTGCGCACAAAGAATCAACGCGGAAAGAATCGCAGGATGGGCAGTAAGGGCGGCGTCGGTGTGAAGGTGTGAGGGAAGCGAGATGACCACCGCATCGACCGTATGAGAGTTGATCAGCGCATCGACGCTGTCGAAGCGAAGAGCGTTCGGAACAAGCGACGCGCAGTTGGCGAGTGCGTCAGAACTGGAATCGCAGAGGCCGACGATCTCGACCGATGGGGTGCGTTTGAGAACCGGTATATGAGCGACGCGGGCGAGCAGTCCACATCCGATGATGCCGACTCGCAACGGGGTCACCTGGCCGTTCGTTCGAGGAGGACGATCGATGACATCCGGCGAAGCTGATTGCGCGTCTTTGACGGGAAGAACAATGTCATGAATCGCATGAGGCCGGCGAAGTGCATTTCGCGATGGAGGCGTCGCGCTTCTTCGAGCGAGAGGCGATTCTGTTTTGCACGCCAGCCAAACTCCTCGAAGAACTTCGTTCCTTCCGCAGGAGCGAATTTGAACGGTGCATTCGCGGCGTTCGCGGTATGTCCCCATGAGCGGCGCATTATCGCGAGCAGCCGCGGATTCGCGAGATCGATGATCCACCACTCAAATTTCTCGGCTGCGTGGAGATCGCGGGCGAGATTCCCGACTTGCTCCGGTGTGAGATAGATCAGCAGTCCTTCGCAAAGGATGACGGCGCGCTTCGATTCGTCGGCAAGGCGGCCGAGCAGTGTGCGTCTTGCTTCGGGGTCGGTGAGGTCGGTTGCGACGGGTTCGTAGCGGCAATTGGGTTTTGCATTGCCGATCGTTTCCGATTTGTATCGGAGGATATCCGGAAGGTCTACGTCAACCCATCTCAGAGTGGCCGGCAGTGCGAGCCGCCACGGTCTCGCATCAAGCCCGGCTGCAAGGTTGATGACGGTATCTATACTGTGATTGGCGATCAGGTCGAGAAGCAGCTCATCCATCACTGCGGTGCGAACGATCATTGCCCACGCCGCTGAGCGAGCGCGCGGCATCGAGTTCACGATCTCGTCGCCGCGCTTGCCGGCAAGCTTTCTTGCGTATGCGTCGCGGAAAATCGCGTCTGGACGCTCGCTTTCCATTGCTCGGTAGACCGCGACCCAGCGGGCGGTATCCGAAATATTTTCGAGAGCCATTGCCGCCGACGTGGTGGGAGGGAGCCTCCGCTTCGGGGATCAGCGGACCTGAATGCGCCGTCCAAATCCCTCGGCGGTGAATATCACCCTCAGTGTTCGCCTGCGCGAACCACGCGCTTCGGTTTACCGCCTCAACACCACCGCAATGCACGCGTGCCGTGAGTCAGTGCCACATTCGAACTAGCATCGTCGTGAAGGGAATCACCTCACCACTGGAAGGACGATATGCGACGGCAGTGTCGGTGAGCCGTACACGCGCTGCGTTGCCTTCACGTAGTCCGATGCCTTTGCCTCGAATATGCTCGGGACAAATTTTTGCGGATTGCGGTCAATCACCGGGAACCACGTGGACTGCACCTGGACCATGATGCGGTGTCCCTTGAGAAAGACGTGGTCATGCTCTCGCAGCGGAATCGCCCACTCGGTTGGCTTGTTGGGCACAAGTGGATGCGGAGTCTCGAAGCTGGAGAGGAACCGCCCCCGCCGTACCTCCATCGCGATGGGAAGCTGATACCCGTTCAGTGACCGCGCGTACGCTCCAGGAGTGGGACCATCGTCGGCGTTCCATGCGTTCGGCTGCGCATTTTGCGGGTACACGTCGATCAGCTTGACGATAAAGTCGGCGTCAGTACCGGACGTCGAGGCGAAGAGAGTTGCCGACAATTCCCCCGTCACGGTGATGTCGTGATCGAGCGGCGAGCTGACGTACGTGAGAACGTCAGGACGACCATCGACAAAACGCTGATCCGCGGCCTCCCAGCGGCGCCAGTCGCCCGCAGGGTAGGTGGGCGATATGGGGCGCTGTCGGTATGGTACGGGGCTCGC
>JBDTNA010000230.1:0-5587 GCA_039933985.1 Gemmatimonadales bacterium
CACCTCGCTGATTCGAGCGGACGCATTCAGCTGTATTTCAGAAAGGATCAGCTCGGCGACGAACGCTTCGGCGTGCTGTCGCATTTCGACCTGGGTGACATCATCGGGGTGAGGGGTCCGTTGTTCCGTACGCGGACCGGAGAGACTACCGTGCGCGCGGAATCGTTCGAGCTGCTCGCGAAGTCGATGAGACCTCTGCCGTTTGGCAAGGAAGAAGTGATCGAGGGCGAAACCGTGCGACACTCCGGATTCAGTGATCCCGAGCAGCGGTATCGGCAGCGATATGCCGATCTTGCCGTGCATCCCGAAGTCCGCTTGTTGTTCATCGCGCGATCGAAGATGATCACGACCATCCGTTCGTTTCTCGACGGCTTGAACTATCTGGAAGTGGAAACGCCCGTGCTTCAACCGCTTTACGGCGGAGCCGCGGCGCGACCGTTCGAGACGCATCACAACGCTCTCGACATGCCGCTCTTTCTGCGAATCGCGGACGAGCTGTATCTCAAGCGTCTTGTCGTCGGCGGTTTCGAGCGTGTTTATGAGATCGGGCACGACTTCCGAAACGAAGGCATCGACCGGACACACAATCCGGAATTCACGATGCTTGAATTCTACGAAGCGTATGCGGACTACGAAGTGATGATGGGCCGCGTAGAGTCACTGCTGGTGAATGTTTCGGCAGCGCTTCGTCAGCTTCCGGCGATCGGCGACAAGGTACCGGCGCTCCATCCTCCGTTTCCGCGAATTGAATGGGTTCCGTCGCTGAACAACGCAGCGGGAAGTGATGTCATGGCGTCCGATGACGCTACGCTCAGACATCTGGCGCAGCGGGTCGGAGTGGCGAGCGTCGATACACTAAGCCGTCCCAAGCTGATCGACGAGATCTTCCAGTCACTGGTGGAAACGAAGATCGTCGAGCCGACTTTTGTCGTCGACTATCCGGTCGAGCTGTCGCCGCTGGCAAAACCCAAGCGCGGGAATCCCTTGCTTACGGAGCGATTCGAGCTGTTTGCAAACGGCAAGGAGATGGCGAACGCGTTCAGCGAGCTGAACGACCCCGACGATCAGCGCGGCCGGCTCGAAGGCCAGGCGCGTCTCAAGGCCGCGGGCGATTTGGAAGCCTCCGGGGTAGATGAGGATTATCTGCGTGCGATGGAATACGGAATGCCTCCAATGGGAGGCGTCGGTATCGGCATCGACCGCCTGTTCATGTACATGACCGGAACCCAGAGCATCCGCGACGTGATTCTATTCCCGACAATGAGGCCTGAATGAACCGCCTCGAGTTTTCGATCGCATGGCGATATCTGCGCAGCCGCAGAGGCTCGCGGCTTTTGTCGTTAATCAGCATCATCGCCATTGGCGGAGTGCTCGTCGGAGTGAGCGCGCTCATTCTCATCATCGGAGTGATGAACGGTCTTCAGCGGGATCTTCGCGAGAAGATTCTCGTTGGCAGTCCCGACATTCGCGTGCTGAGCTATGGCGAGGACCTGAAGATCGATGACTGGAACACCGTGCTCGCAAAGGTGAAGCGGCTTCCAGGAGTTGTTGCTGCTGCTCCGTTTGTGCTGGTAGAAGGTGGAATGAACACCGGACATGATTACGCCGGCGCGGTATACATCGTCGGGATGCCTCCGGCTGATCGTGGCACTCCAGATGTGACGACAATAAGACAGCATGTCGTGTCTGGTGACTTCCGGTTTGCCAGCAGCGATGGGCAGAAGAGGGGAGTTGTTCTCGGAAAGCTCGTAGCGTCGCGTTACAACGCATGGCCCGGCGACAAGATCAATCTCATTTCGATATCGGGCGTGAAGCAGAACGCGGTGACGGGCGGCTTCGTACCGCGAGTCTACCAGTTCGAAGTGACTGGGATTGTCGAGACCGGCATGTACGAGTACGACAACGCATACGTCTACGTCGCGCTCGACAAAGCGCAGGATTTTGCGGCGCTCGGCACCGGCGTGACCGGCATCGAAGTGAAGACAAAGGACAGGTGGCAGGCCGGCATCGTTTCCGACAGAATCACCGGTGCGCTGGGTTGGCCATATCGGACTGTTGACTGGCAGGAGCAGAATCGATCGCTCTTCCAGGCGCTCAAGCTCGAGAAGCTTGGCATGGGAGTGATCCTTCTTCTCATCGTAATGGTTGCTGCATTCAACATCGTCAGCACTCTTACGATGGTTGTGGCGGACAAGACCCGCGAGATCGGAATTCTGAAGGCGATGGGACTGCCGTCAAAATCGATCCGCCGGATTTTCCTCGCACAGGGCATCGTGATCGGATTGGTCGGAACGACACTCGGCTTGCTGCTCGGGTTTGGAGGAGCGTGGGCGCTCGAGAAGTACGAATTCATTCCCCTCGATCCGTCCATCTATTTCATCGACCACTTGCCGGTTGCTACGCAGCCCGGTGACGTTGCGTGGATCGTTCTTGCGAGCATTCTCACCGCTGCGATCGCAACGCTGTATCCGGCAATTCAGGCGTCGAGGTTGTATCCGATCGACGCAATCAGGCACGAGTAGACCATGGCCGTTCTCGAAGCGCACGATCTTCACAAGAGCTACGTCGGCGGTGACGGCGGTACGATCAATGTGCTGAGCGGGGTCGATCTTTCCGTCAGTCCGCGCGAGATGGTCGCGATCGTCGGAGCGAGCGGCGCCGGCAAATCGACACTGCTGCATGTGCTTGGCGCGCTCGACAAACCGTCACGCGGATATGTGGTGATTGGCGGCGATCCGATAAACGGACTCGACGATGATCAGCTCGCCGCGCTCAGGAACAAGTCGGTCGGCTTCGTGTTTCAATTTCATCACCTTCTGCGTGAGTTCACCGCGCTCGAGAACGTGATGATGCCGCTGCGAATTTCGGGAAAGGATGTTGTGGCCGCACGCAGCAGGGCGGAGGAGCTTCTGTCGCGCGTTGGCCTGAGCGGCCGGATGCATCACCTTCCCTCGGCGCTGTCGGGTGGAGAGCAGCAGCGGACCGCCGTCGCCCGTGCTCTCGCAATGGACCCGAAGGTCGTGCTTGCCGATGAACCCTCGGGAAATCTCGATCTGGCGAATGGAGAGATGCTTCATGACCTTCTGACGGAGGTCGTGAACGATCTCGAGATTGGAATGGTGGTCGTTACGCACAATCGATCCCTCGCTGCGCGCGCGAGCCGCGTGTTGTTACTTGAAGGAGGGAAGCTGAGCGAAACCGTATTGGGTGAAGCCATCGTATAAAGTCCGCTGGATAGCGGGTAGCGGGTAGCGGGTAGCGGGCAGCGGGTAGCTGGCAGCGGGTAGCGGTGTTGCGGGATGTGTTTGCGATGCGTCCCTGAGTTTGGGGGAGGGAGAGGCTAGATGGTGTGTGATGTTTGCAAGGAAGGCGACGCGGTGATTCAGCTCACGCAGATCGAGGGCACGGGCGTACGCCTGCTGCACCTCTGCGAGCGCTGCGCTGCGGAGCGCGGGGTCGAGACGACGGCGGCAGCGCCGAAGCCTCAGGTCTCCGACTTCCTTCAATCAGTCCACCAGGCAATGCAGGCGACGCAGGGCGATGCCGCCCGTTGCGCATTCTGCTCCTCCACCTTTCGCGACTTCAGATCGACCGGCCGCCTTGGCTGCGCCCACTGCTACGACGCATTCGAGAAAAGCATGCGAGATCTTCTGCGCCGCGTGCATGGCAGCTCGAAACACATGGGCCGCCGGTATCAGCCGCCTGCGAACGCGATCGTGCCGGATGGCGGCACGGCAAATGAGCTTCGCGATCGTCTTCGCCGCGCGGTCGATGCCGAGCAGTTCGAGCTGGCGGCTGACATCCGCGACCGCCTGAGAGGGATGGAATAGTGCTGGATCTATCTCTTCTTCCTGACGGTGGTGTCGGCTGGCTCGATGCATCGGGAGACTATCCCGAAATCGTGATCTCGACGCGGATTCGTCTCGCGAGAAATCTCGAAGGTTACGCGTTCGCCGGTCGCGCGCGTGATGGCGAAAGGCTGCGCATTTTGTCGCAGGTCCAGCAGGCGATCGGCGACATGCGCGACCAGCACAATGGAGTTATGGTCCGGGTCGATGAGCTTCCTCAAGACGACAGACTGCTTCTTCACGAGCGTCATCTCGTCAGTCGTGAGCTCGCCGGACTCGACCCGCAAAAGCCGGTTCGAAGCGGCGCCGCCGTCTATCTCACTCGCTCGACGAGCGTGATGGTGAACGAGGAAGACCATCTTCGTCTTCAGGCGCTTGAATCAGGACTTCGAATCACGGACGCGTTCAACTCGGTCTACTCAATCGAGTCCGAGCTCGGAGAAAGAGTCCCTTACGCCTTCCACAACGAGTTTGGGTTCCTGACTGCGTGTCCGACAAATGCGGGGACGGGACTTCGCGCGTCGGTTCTGATTCATCTGCCAGGACTGGTTCTTACGAAGGAAATCGCAAAGGTGCTGGCTGGTCTTCAGCAGGTCGGCCTCACATATCGCGGCCTGTACGGAGAAGGGAGCGAAGTTGTAGGCAACTTTTTCCAGATCTCGAATCAGACCACGCTCGGACGCACCGAAGGCGAATTGCTGGATTACCTGACGCGAGTGGTAACGCACGTCATCGAGCGAGAAGAAGAAGCAAGAAAAGTCTTGCTTAGAGACGCCGGTTATATTATCGAAGACAAGCTCTGGCGAGCGTACGGCACTTTGCGTTACGCGAGAAGCCTCACTTTCGACGAGGTGATGAGCTATCTCAGCAGTGTTCGGCTCGCGGTCGGTTTGAAACTGATAACCGATCTGAGTGTATATACCCTCAACAAGCTCCTGATATTCAGTCAGTCGGCGCATTTGGCGCATGCCGAGGGTCGCGAGCTGACGACGAGCGAAGCGAATCTTGCGCGCGCGAAGTACGTGCGACGAGTACTCGCTGATGATACGGGGTCTACACGATGAACGGCTACAATTTCACCGAACGTGTTCGCAAGGTTCTCGCGATGGCGAGGGAGGAAGCCGAAAGGCTTCGTCATGAATACGTCGGTACCGAGCACATCCTGCTCGGCCTGATTCGCGAGGGTGAGGGAGTCGCTGCCGCGGTTCTCCAGAACCTGAGCGTCGACCTCGACGAGATACAGCAGAAGATCGAGGACACGGTAAAGAAGGGCAAAGCTGCCGCCGCTACCGGTCCCGACCTTCCGTATACGTCAAGGGCCAAGAAAGTTCTCGAGCTCGCGATGGCCGAAGCCCGCGATCTTACACATAACTACGTCGGCACCGAGCACCTGCTCCTTGGTCTTCTCCGCGAAGAGAAGGGCATTGCAGCACAGGTTCTTACCGATGCCGGCATCAACCTCGACGCCGCGCGCGCGGAGACTCTCCGCCTGCTCGGTACAGACATGCCGCAGACCGGAAGCGCTGCCTCCTCTTCTGGTGGAGCCTCGGCCACGCCTGCATCCACCGGCAAGGGCGAGAAGAAGTCAAAGACTCCTGCGCTCGATCATTTCTGCAGAGATCTGACTCAGCTTGCTGCTGAGAATCAGCTCGACCCGACGATCGGTCGCGCAAAGGAAATCGAGCGCGTGATGGAGATTCTTACGCGCAGAAAAAAGAACAATCCGGTTCTCAGCGGCG
>JBDTNA010000231.1:0-5559 GCA_039933985.1 Gemmatimonadales bacterium
TCGCCGCAGCGATGATCGAGATGCACTTTCCCGCGGCGTTTCGCTCGCTGCATCAGGCGCTCGGAACTTTCGTTTGGCTCTCTGTCGTGTCGCTGGCAATCGTGAGCGCGCGCGCAGCCCGTGAAGCAGAGACGCGGTCAGGCGTGAGAGCGGCTGCGTGACGTCAACGCAGGTGAGCCCACCCCCGGCAGATCGAACTCTGCTTCAGGATATGGTGATGCTCACGAAGCCGAGAATCATCTCGCTGCTTCTGGTGACAACAGTTGCGCCGATGTTCGTGGCCGGCTCGCCGGGCTGGGATCTGGTGCTGCTCGTCCTAGTCGGCGGATATCTGATGGCCGGTGGAGCCAACGCGGTCAACATGTACATGGACCGCGACATCGACGACCGCATGGCCCGCACTCGTCTTCGTCCGATTCCAAGCGGACGGATGAGCAGCATATCCGTGCTCGCATTTGGAGTAGCGCTCGCGACTGCCGCGACTTTCCTGTTCGCGTACTTCGTGAACGTGATATCCGCTGCCCTCGCACTCGCGGGATTCTACTTCTACATCTTCATTTACACGCGGTGGCTCAAGCGCACGACGCCGCAGAACATCGTGATCGGTGGCGCCGCAGGCGCATTTCCTCCGCTTGTTGGATGGTCGGCGATGACCGGCAGAGTCGATCTCGTCGCTGTCTATCTTTTCCTGATCGTGTTCTACTGGACGCCGCCGCATTTCTGGGCGCTCGCGCTTCTCAAGCAGCGTGACTACTCGAAAGCCGGCGTTCCGATGGCGCCGCTCGTCTGGGGCGAGCGAGAAACGATGAATCAGATGGCGTGGTACACGCTGGTACTGATCGCGATCACCGTTCTGCCGTTCACGTTTCACGCTTTCGGGATGATCTACCTTGTCTCGGCGATCGTCCTCGGGCTGATACTTCTGTGGGGCGTGCTGCGAATGCGCGCCGCGAAGGAATGGACAGCTCCTGCGTGGTGGGTCTACAAGTATTCGCTCCTCTATCTCGCTCTGCTCTTCGTCGCAATGGCGGTTGACCGAAAGCTTGGCTGATGACTGAAGCTTCCGCGACGACACGAGTGCCTTCGCCGAAGCCGCTCGGCCAGCTTCTGCCGCGAATTCGTCCCCACATTCCGCGGCTGATTGTCGCGATGATCTGTCTGCTGCTCAGCGTGGGCATCGCGCTCGCCTTTCCGCAGGTGGTGCGTCACCTGCTGGACGCCGCATTCGTTCGCGGCGATTCGAAACTGCTCGACAGGATTGCGCTCGGACTAGTTGGACTCTTCGCGATTCAGGCGCTGCTCAACTTTCTGCAGGTCTACCTGCTGACGGTTACGTCCGAGCGAGTCATAGCTACGTTGCGGCGCGACCTGTTCGCGCACCTTATACGTCTTTCTCCGGGGTTCTTCACCGAACAGCGAACCGGCGAGCTCACCAGCCGGCTCTCCGCCGACACGACAGTTCTTCAGACCGTTCTCAGCGCGAACCTTTCTGAAGCTGCACGGCAATCGCTGTTTCTCCTCGGCGGTGTCATCCTGCTGACGATGACCCATCCCAGGCTCGCGCTCACGACGCTTCTTGTCGTCCCAGTCGTGATTGGCGCAGCATTCTTTTTCGGTAAGCAGCTCAGGCGCGCGAGCACTGGGGTGCAGGATCGCATCGCCGAAGCGACCGGAACCGCGGAAGAGGCGTTCTCGCAGATTCGGACCGTGCAGAGCTTCACGCGTGAGCAGGAAGAGACGCGACGCTACACGGCGCACATGGCGCACGTGATTGCCGCCGCGATGGACCGCTCCCGCATTCGCGCGACGTTTTTCGGAATCCTCACGTTCTGTGCATTCGGCGCCGTGGTCGCCGTTCTGTGGCAGGGCGGCCGACTCGTGCTGGAAGGATCCCTCACTGCAGGCGCGCTCGTGTCGTTCATGCTGTATGCGCTCTACGTGGCAGGGGCAGTCGGGTCACTCGGCTCGCTCTTCGGCGTATATCAGGAAGCGATCGGAGCTGCGCGTAGAACCTTTGACCTTCTCGAGACCGATTCGTCTATCGTCGATCCTCCGGATCCGGTAAGACTGGACAAGCCTGTTCGCGGTGATGTGAGACTGGAGAACGTGATGTTCTCGTACAGCCACTCGCTCGCCGAGGTGATTTACAACGTCTCGATGCAGATCGCGCCGGGAGAAGTCGTCGCTCTCGTTGGGCCGAGCGGGGCCGGCAAGACAACGATCGCTTCGCTGATTCCGCGGTTCTGGGATGTGACCGGAGGACGGGTCCTTCTCGACGGACACGATGTTCGCACGCTCGCGCTGAAAGATCTTCGCGGCTCCATCGGCATAGTGCCGCAGGAGCCTGCGCTTTTCAGCGGAACGATTCGAGAAAACATCGCCTATGCGGTCGCTGATGAAGGAAGAACTCCGTCAGAGCTCGAGATAATGCGAGCAGCGTCTGCAGCGCATGCGACGGAATTCATCGAGACACTCGTCGAGGGATTCGATACGCTCGTCGGTGAGCGAGGCATCAAGCTTTCTGGCGGACAGCGCCAGCGTCTTGCAATTGCGCGCGTATTCTTGAAGAACCCCGCGGTGGTTATACTGGACGAAGCGACATCCAGTCTCGACAGTGAAAGCGAACGATATGTCGAGCAGGCGATGCAGGAGCTGCTTCGCGGACGGTCAACACTGATCATCGCGCACCGATTAAGCACGGTGTTGCGAGCTGATCGCGTTGTTGTGCTGCGGCACGGGAGGATCGTGGAAGAAGGCAGTCATGCCGATCTTCTTGCCGCTGAAGGAATGTATTCGCGCCTCTACAGGGGACAGTTCAGGGATTTTGAGGCTGTAGCGGCTGACCGGTAGCGGCAAACGAGCGCCCAGAAACATGTCGCGCGGGCACGGATGTAGCCGTGCTTTTCTTCCTCACTTAACCCCAATTAGCCATGATCAAACGATTTGCCTCTGCAGTTGCGACCCTCGCATTTGCCGCCACGGCGGCCAGCGCCCAGAGTCCTCAGCCTATCGAGCTGGGACTCGACGCCGGCGTCACGATCGGACTCGGTGACAATTCCACCACCGTTATCGACATTCCGGCGCAGGCCTTGAGGGCAGGGTTTCCGATCGGAACCAGAACGTCGCTGGAGCCGAAACTCGGCCTGACTGTCATCAGCGGCGACGGCGACACTTTTACGACGTACACGGCCGAGCTCGGGCTTCTGTATTCACTGGGAAGCAACCGATACCCGGGCGCGTATCAGCGCGCGGGACTGTATGTCCGGCCATTCCTTGGAATCGTTGGATTCAGCGGAAGCGGCAGTGATTCGAATGGATATGCCGGCGCCGGACTCGGATACAAGATTCCGCTGCTGAGCAGGCTCTCCGCCCGGTACGAGGCGAACTTCGCGCACCAGTTCGGGAACGGCGATGCGAATCAGATAGGGCTGCTCGCAGGGTTGTCGTTCTTTACGAGGTAGCTGTTCCAAGGTGGGATTTACACAAGCTCACCACAGAAGCCACAAAAAATAGATGGGCGATGGCCACAGATAGAGTCGTTTTGTCTCTCGGTGGCCATCGCCGTTTGTTTTTTTCTGTGGTCTCTGTGGTGAGCTTTTGATTAAGTACCGCCCTTCGACTGAGAATTAGTAGCCGTGGGAGACGCTGCCGGAATTGGAACGAGCTTCAGCGCAATCGACGCGGGCTGACCCGCAACGATAGTCACGACCTGCTCGGCAACGCCGAGCTCAGGGTGCCACGCCTTCACGTGATACGTGCCAGGCGGAATGTCGTCGATCGAGAACGAGCCCGATTTTTCCGTCGTCGTGAAGTACGGGTGATCGACGACGAGAATATGTGCCTTCGACCACGGATGCAGATCGCAGATCACCTCGAGCTGCGCCGGCTTGTCGAGGAGCCGGTCGAACGGCACAACTTCGCCGTTGTCGTTGAACGGAGCGATCGCTTCGACTACTCCGGTGCCGACGTTGATTATCCGGTCGCGATGCATCGCCACGTCCTCGCTGGCGACATTCAACGTGCCCGTTGCAACCACCGCCTGAACGTGCGGACTGAGCCGACAGTCTTCGTTGACGAGCTCGAATCTTTTCTGCAGCGGGAAGAACTTGCCCGTCCTGATGTCGGTGAGCCACACCACGGCTCCGCCGATCTTCGTTCCGCTGTTGTCGACATTGTGCACTTTGATCGTCTGGCCACATCCGGCCTGGTCGGAGGGAAGTTGTATCGTCGAGTCAGCCGGAAGCGCTCCCTCGAAGTCCACCGTCCCGGTCAACCTTCCTCCGCCCGTGACCTGCACTGCGCGGTATGGTTGTGTCTGCATGGAGATGACCGTCGCGCGCGGAGGAACGCTGCCTTCCTTCACGGCGGCCGGCTGCGCGGCGTTTGCTTTTTTGTCAGCCGAACAGCCGGCGAGAAAAACCGAGCATAACGACAGCGCGCCGAAAGCGCGTAGAATCATTCTGAAATTCGATTGCATTGATGTCTGCTGAGGGGCAACGGGCGTGCCACGCCCGAATACACCTCTTGCCTATCTTCGTTCGTATACGGCTTTTCCACCGAGCCAGGTGGACATTACTCGAGTCTGCAGGATCTCGTTCGCGGGAATCGTCATGATGTCCCGGTCAAGGATTACGAAGTCTGCGTATTTGCCCGGACTTAGAGAGCCCATGAGTTTCTCCTGGAATCCGGCATATGCAGGCCAGATCGTCATGCTCTTGAGTGCTTCGGCACGGGTCATCGCCTGCTCAGGATACCATCCGCCGGGCGGCCAGTTCGACTGATCCTGTCTCGAGACAGCTGAATGGAAGGAGATGAGTGGGTTAACCTCCTCGACGGGGAAATCACTGCCGTTCGGGATGATCACTCCGGAGTTGAGAAGGGTCCGCCATGCGTACGCTCCCTTGATGCGCTCTTGTCCAACGCGAACTTCGGCCCATCGCATGTCGCTCGTCTGATGGCTGGCCTGCATCGACGGAATCACTCCGAGCTTCGCGAAACGGGGAAGGTCTTCCGGTGAGATGACTTGCGCGTGCTCGATCCGAAAACGATGATCGGCTGTCGGCACAGCCTTGAGAGCATTTTCGTATGCATCGAGAACGATCCGGTTTCCGCGATCGCCGATGGCATGCACTCCAACCTGGAATCCACGGCGCAATGCCGCGGTCGAGATTCGCTGGAGCTCCGCCGCCGGCGTGACGAGGAGACCGGTGTTGCCGGCATCATCGGAGTATGGAGCAAGCATCGCCGCGCCACGCGATCCGAGCGCGCCGTCAGCGTAGAGCTTGAGGCTGCGAACCCAGAGTCGCCCATTGTAGAGCGCATTCTGCGGTCCCCGCGCGAGTGCCCACGTTACGCTCGTCGAGTCTCCGGACACCAACACGTAGTTGCGGAGATTGTATTTCCCTTCTCTTGCGAGCGATTCGTAAATCCCGATCGTGTGCCTGCTCGCACCGGCGTCGTGAATGCCGACCAATCCCCATCTGTTCGCTTCCGCGATCGCCGCGAGTATTGCCGATCTTGTCTGCGCTTCGGTAGCGTCTGGAATCGCCGCGCCGACGA
>JBDTNA010000232.1:0-5523 GCA_039933985.1 Gemmatimonadales bacterium
AATCAGTCGCGACGGTTTTCCAATGAAACGGCGGCGTGCCCATGGATCAACACACCAAAGTACACTATAAGCCGCTAGGACTTCGACGATGACCACAGCTGAAACGCCCGTGTGAGTACCCATCTCGATCCCGACATGGCGTACCTTCGCGTGGCGACTGAGGCAACCCAGTTCGTCTCTCGTTTTGCTGGTGCGCGCAGTCGTTAGCCGCAACGCTGGATAATACTAAGGGTCAGTGGTCGCCGCCTCAAGGCGTCGATGACCATCAGCGTGCCTTCGTCAGAATATCCGACACGGCTCCGATCAGCCGCCCCTTTTCTGAAGGATCGTCCCAGTTCCAGCGCCGGCGCGCCGCGTCAAAAGTTGCGTCTTTCGCCCGCTGCAATGCATTCCGATCGCTCGCCCACATCGACAGCTGCTTCGCCAGGCTCGAAACATCGCCAGGCGCGTAGATGAATGCGCCTCCATCGAGGTCGTCGGCGAGTCGTCGCTGCCCCAAAGTGTCTGTAAGTATCAAAGCCATCCCGGCAGCAACATAGGCCAGCGATTTGTTCGTGAGGCAGAGAGAACGGTTGAGCACATCGTTCGTTTCGAGGGACAGACCGACGTCGTACTTCGAGCACTCGGCAACCACCTCGTCCGGGAGAAACGGAGGGTGCTCAAGGATTCTGAAACTCGATTTCGTTTTGTCCGCGCTCGCGATCAGTGAGCTCAGGTACGGCTGCATCGCTGACCCTTGCAGGTGCAGATCCGCATCTATGCCGGCAAGACTCACTGCGGAGACGACATCCTCGAGCCCGCGGCCCGGTCCGATCATCTGGCTGAACCAGTAGAGCTGAAGGGCACCCTCGCCGGACGAGCGCGAGCGCTGTCCGTCCTTCGTTCGGAAAGAATTGTTAACTGTCACGAATTGCACGCCATATTCTTTCCGGTACGCGACAGAGATATCCTCGCTTCCAGTAGTTCTCAGCGACGACGCTAACAAAACGTCGCGTTCTATTCGCGCACTGATCGCGTGGAGAAGCCTGCCGCTCGGCGAATCAACCTGATCGCCGGTATGAAAATCCTCCAGATCGACGCCGAAGGGCACGCCGAGTTTCCTGCCCGCGAAGTAAGCGGCGCTCAAACCGGCGCCTCCGCCATACACAAAATCGACCTTCATGCCCCCCGTTTTTCGAACGACTTCCGGGAACACTCGCTCTCGCGCCGACCCGGCCACATAAAGTGGGAGTCGGTCAGGCGACAATCGTTTCGCAAGCTGGAGCGCGAGCTTCTGTCGCGCACCACTGCGCAGATACGTCAACGTCGATTCTTTGCGATAGTCAACGACGTCCCATGTCCACGCGCCCGCGCGCCGGCGCACAATGTCCGCGTCAGCATCTTCTGCCCAACGAGTGCTGCGCGTAGAAATCAGGTGAACGTGTGCACCCGCTTCGACAAACGTGTCGGCGGCCCGCGTCATTCGCGGTGATGTCGCCAGGTGACCTGTCGTCAACACGCAGATGCGCTTGCCGGACAGCAGTCCCGGATCGTTACGCATGGGCGTGCGTTTCACTCGCGATCTCGCCGTACATGATTTCGTAGTCGGTTGCGATCTCGTGCATCGTCCGCGCGTGCGGAAGATTGGATCTCCACTTGTCGATCGTCCCCGCCGGATCTTCAACAATCCGGCGAAAAGCATCGGAGAGTGCAGCAGGTTTTCCGGGAGCCACAAGCAGGCCGCTTATGCCGCTTCGAATGATCTCCGGCATCGCGCCGATTTCAGTTCCGATCACGGGCGTCCCGACTGAGTGCGCCTCGCTGACGACCGTCGGCCCATTCTCGAACGAGCTCGACGGTACGCACAACGCATCGTAGGTCGCGATGACGCCCGCGACGAGATCAGGCGACACAGGCGGTTCGAGTCGAACGGCATCACGCTTAGCAGCTATGGCTCCAATATCCTGCGCTAATGCCCTTCCCTCCGAATTGTTTGCGGCGCCGCGAAATTCGAAACGGATTGGCAAGTCCGCGGGCAGGCTCTCGATTGCCGACAACATCTCGCGAATGCCCTTACCCTCGGCCAAGCGTCCTACGTAACCGATGAGCAAGGGACGCGTTGTCGGACGCTCTGACGGTGATGGCTTTTGCGCGATGGCAGTGCCGCTGTGTCCCAGATAATTGAGCGCGAGCTTTTCCTGCGGCGCGCCATTGATAAGCGCGATCTCGAGCGACGCTTTGTTGAGAAGGACGAAGCGATCGACGGTTTCCATCATCTTTCGTTGCAAGCCGATGCGGAATCGAACCAGATCCGTCATACCAAGCCCGGTCCCCACCCTGCCATCTGTGACCAGCGACTTCGCGCCGGGCAGCGAACCGAGCCAGCCAATCGACCACGCTGCCGGCTTGGAGAGGTGACGCTGCTGCAGAACACAGGCGCCGCATTTGACAGGAAGGGCCAAACCGTCGCAGAGCGACTCTCCCCACCGCATCAGCGTTCCGCGCAGACATACATAACCTGTTGCCGGCAGGTGACTCGTCATCACAACTCGCGCACCGCCATGCTTCGCGGCGATCATCTCATCTATCCCGAGGCCTGTCGTAATCGTATGAAAGTGCGCGATGTCCGGTTTGAGCCGGGAGAAAAATTCGTGGAGGTGCGATGTGCCTGACACGTCGGTGCGACCCTGCGCCTCTGCCCTGCTCGGGCGCACTGGAGTCGGATATCGAAAAACATCGATGCCTTCGTGCTCATATCGGAGCGCGCGCGGAGCTCCCGCTATCGGCGCGACGACTGTGACTTCGTGACCCTTACCACGCTGCTCAGCCGCCAGGCCGGAAACGTATACCTCCGTTCCGCCGACGCTCTCGGGAAAATACCAGCCAAGCAGGTGAACGATCTTCAATGCGCGTCACGCTTCGCAGCGCTGCGGGAACGCAACGCTTTGACAAGAGCGTTCGGCAGCCATCGCTTATCGAGCCGACTGCCGTAGTGAACCCGTGGACGGGCGACGGGTACCCGTTTGAGCTCTCGAAAGCGTGCATACAGAGCCTGGTAATCGCGGGAGCGAACACGCGCGTCAAAGTCTCTCGACACCCGTTCCCGCACCCGCCTGCTCATCAAATCAAGGAGCCCGCGATCCGAATCAAGCCTCGCTATCGCATCGACAAATCCACGAATGTCGCCGACGGAAACGCGAAATCCGCTCGTGCCATGATCTACGACCTCCGGAATTCCGCTCGCGAGATCGCTGATAACCGGCACCATACCTGCGGCCCCGGCTTCGAGCAGTGTTACAGGCAAGCCCTCCGATTTGCTGGACAGCACCAGCACATCGTTTTTCTGATAGAGCGGCAGAACCTCGGCGAGCGGACGCGCACCTCCCCACGCGATCGGCGAGGTGGTTTGCCACACCGCCCTCAACGCCTCCTCATCGGGACCGCTGCCCTGCACGGTCCACTCGACATGGTGTCCGGATTCAATGAGCATTCTGTCGATTATTGGAAGATCGAATACCCCCTTTTCCCGATCGACTCTTCCAACGTACAAGACCCGCAAGCGGCCTTCGACCGACTGCCGGGTCAAAAGCGGTATTGTAACACCACCAGGCAGGCGAACGATCGACGCGTGACGAGTCGGAAAACGATCCAACAGTCGCTCGTGAATTTGCTTCGTCAGCGCGACAAAACAATCGATATAAGGCTCATGAATCTCCGCTAGCCGATAGTAGTACTCTGCATCTGCGTGCGTGATGTTGACCACAGTGTATGGGACGCGATACGCTGAGACCATCGCGAGCTCGACCCAGTCGTTGCACACGAGCACGCCTTCACCCGGCGGGATAGCTCGCCGCAAACGCCGAAGATACGAATACAGATTTTCCGGCGGTGAGGAATACGCGAAACGCAGCTGACGGTCGGCTGGAAGGATTTCTACGGCTCGGACATCTCGCTCGACGGAATTCGCCGTGAGAATGGCCGTGTAGTCAAAATCGTCAGTGCGCTCACTGAGGAGATTTGCCGTAAAGTTGAACACCCCGCCGAGCTTGTCCGGCAGGACATAAACCACGTTCGCCCTCCCATGCCTGATGCTCACGCGTCGGGACTCACGACGAATCGCATTGATTTCAATGCTCTCCGCTCGTCATACTTCAAAGAACATGATTCGATACAGCCCTCCTCGATGACCAGCAACATTGACACCGGCGGCCAGCCAATGGTGTCGGTCATCATAACTGTTTTTAATCGCCAGGAATTCATTGCGGAGGCGATCGAAAGCGTGCTAGGCCAAACGTGGAGAAACCTCGAAATTCTGATAGTGGACGATTGTTCGACCGACCGATCGTACGCAATTGCAGAAAGATATCTGTCTGACCCGCGAGTCCGCCTCTTCCGCAACGACACCAATCTGGGTCAGTTCCCGAATCGAAACAGGGCGGCCGGACTCGCGGCGGGCGAGTTTCTCAAGTTTCACGACTCCGATGATGTCATGTATCCGCATTGCATCGGTTTCATGGCCACACAGCTTGTCGCGGAGCCGACCGCGGCGCTTGCTCTCACCGCGTCGCGAAGCTGGGAGGGCGGCCCGGTACCTATGCTCCTTTCACCGGAGTTGGCGTTCGAGCGCGAGTTCCTCGGAATCGGACTCTTCAATGGCGGGCCCGCAAACGCGCTCTTTCGTAAATCGCCATTCATTGAACATGGCGGCTTCGACGACATCGGCGCAGCGTCCGATCACCTTTTCTGGCTGCGGTATCTAGCGGTACATTCAGTACTGCTTGTAAACGCTGATCTTTTTTTCTACCGACGCCATCAGGGTCAGGAATTGGTCGGCGGGAGGGCAGCCGCCTCGTACGCCCGACTATATGGCCTCGTTTGGCGGTTTCTTGCGGAAGGTCATGCCCCGCTGAGCGGCGCGGCGCTGGACAAGGCGAAGTCGAACTGGATGTGGATCATCGCCAAAACAACAATTCAGGATATGAAGGCGGGCCGCTTCGATTTGGCACGGGTCAGATTGTCATCATCGGCACTCGGTTTCGGCGACTGGTTGAAATATCTTCGACGGCCATCGAGATCTCTCGCGGCCGGAACCCCTCAAACGGAATTCCGTGGCTCGAGTTGAATCGACAGTAATGCTGAACGCGAAAGTCGATAGCGCAGAGAGGATTTCCGCGGGCGAGCGCGCGCACCGAAGAGTTCTCATGATCTCGCCACATTTTCCTCCGGATTCGAGCGCCGGCTCTCACCGGGTGCGGCTGCTTGCTCCGCACCTCGAGCGTTACGGGTGGCTGCCGACAGTGTTGACCGTGGATCCGGCCTACTATGAAGGGACACTCGATGCGGGACTCGCGGACCTGGTGCCGCGGAGCCTGCGGGTCGAGCGCGTTCGCGCCGTTCCCGCCGGCGCCACCCGGCTTTTTGGCGTCGGAGATCTCGGTCTGAGGTCGTTCGTGGGACTTTACCGTGCGGCATCCAGATTGCTTGCCACGGAACACTATGACGCACTCTACATAACTATCTATCCGACATACCCCGCCCTGCTTG